>DPIB01000063.1 GCA_003522805.1 Fervidobacterium sp.
CACGTTGAATCCAGACTGAATACCGAAAATCTCACTGCCTGTATAGACTGCGCTTGCTATCGTATAGGCTATGAGGCCGATAAAAAAGCCTATGAAAAAGTTGAAAATCAGAGATGTAACTATGGTTGCTAAAGGAAGCGTTATCGGGACCATCACAGCAACATGCGGTAACGTCATGTAACTTAGGGCTACCAAGAGAGCCACCAGTATCTCTGTTGGTAGCGTAAAGCTTGCAAACATCGGGGCTATGACCATCATGCCGGTCAATCTAGACAAAATCAACCCCCAGCTCAGTGCATACTGGTGTATCATTCCGTACATAGCATTTATCGACATATAGAGTCACCTGCTGAAAACTTTTTCGATCTATTCGTTCTTATTTGTCGAATATTCTGAGATGAACGAGTGAACATTATAGAATTCTTTGTTGTTTCCAGGTCTATCGTTGTAGAACGGTCTTGTACAGTCTTTACAGCCAGATGTTAAGAATGCTTTGGTAATATCCAACGTTTCCAAACTCTCTTCATATAACAGTCTTGATATGTTACCTTTCTCGTCGAATTCTACCCATGGTAGCAGAGCTTTCTCAAACATGATATATCTTAGAATTTGGATCTTTCTATACCTCTCAAGTGGTGGCATCTGCGCATGCTCAAGCTTCGTGCCCTTTATCGGTGTAAATGCAAAAAGTGCAATTTCTACATTGGATTCCTTCATTTTCTTGAATATCTCAAAGATCTCTCTATCGTTCTCGCCTAGTCCTACGATGAGATGAGTAGTTATACGATTCGGATATTTTTGTGCACCGTATTCTATGAGTTCAAGTGTATAATCCATATCCCAGCCTCTGTACTGCCTGTGTAACTTACTGTTTGCTACATCTATTGCTATCCCCAAATTGCTTGCACCAGATTCAAAGATAGCATCTATGTCTTCTTTATCCAAAACTCTGGTTGACACTGAGATAGCAATATCTTTATCATTCTCTCTTACTATCTCAACCACATATTTTGCATCTTTAAGTGCGCCGTTGTAGTTTACCACCTGAAAACAGATTCTTCTGAAATTGTGCGCCATGCTTAACAAAGAGTCTAAATCTATTTCCTTCCATGTGATGCGTGAGAGGAACTTGTTGTCTGATAAACTATCTCTTGCATGCGTACAGTATGAACAGTTGTACATACAATTCCCATCTAACATCAAATATGCTGTTGGCATCGGTTCTGGGATTTGCTCACCGCTGATTATTTTCCATGTCCAGTAAGAAGCTCTGATCAGCATTAAGCAATCTCCTCTTTAGCAAATTGTATCTCGTAAAGCTTGTAATAAGCACCCTTTTTTGCCAACAGTTCAAGATGTTTGCCTTCTTCAGCTATTCGTCCATCTGCTACTACGACGATTCTATCTGCTTCCACGACAGTAGACAACCTGTGGGCAATCATGATAACTGTATTATCCTTTGACAAATCACGTACAGCTTGTTGAATTCTATGTTCCGTTTCGACATCGATGTTACTTGTTGCCTCGTCAAGTATGAAAATCTTTGCACCAAACAATACTGACCTTGCGAGCGCTATGAGCTGCCTCTCGCCTGCAGAGATTCCTTTACCGCGCTCCACGATCTCTGTGAAAATACCTTTGGGTAGCCTCTCAATTGCATCGAGTGCCCGCACCTTGGCTAGGGCTTCTATAACCTGCTCTTCCGTGATTCCATCATGGAATAGCCTTATATTATCAAGCAGTGTGCCACTAAAAAGCACGACATCTTGTGGAACCGCCGAAACGCACCTTCTGAGCATCTGCAAATCATACCCTTCCAACGGGACACCATCTATAAGTATACTTCCTTTCTGAGGTCTGTACATTGCATTTATAAGATTCATGATCGTTGTTTTACCAGCACCTGTCTCACCAACTATCGCGACAAGTTCTCCAGGTACGAATTCCAAATTTACATCTTGGAGTATCCACCGCTTCTCATCGTAACTGAACCAAACATTTTTGAATTCTACTTTTCCATAATCTATCTCTTTCTTCCCATTAACCTCTCCCTGTTCTTCTACAGGTTCATCCAGTAATGCAAATATCTTCTCTGCACTGGCTGTTGTATTTTGAATTATATCATACTTTTCAGACAAATCTTCTATAGGTCTCATAAATGTGTCTATATGTGATACAAATGCAAATAAATCTCCGAAATTCAACGTCTTATCGAGAATATACTTTGCTCCGAACCAAACTATCAATGACATTGTTAGATAGTAAAGGAAGTTTATCACAGGTCTGAAGATACCGAAGACATAAAGTTGATTCATGCGTGCTTTGTACAGTTCCTTATTGATTTTATCAAACTCGTTTCTTTTGTAACCCTCAGCGTTAAATAACTTTGTCACAGGCATACCTGCAAGGTTCTCTGCTATATATGCATTTATCTTTGATATACCAGTACGCACCGCTCTATATGCTCTTATATCGAAATACCTAAAAATTGCCATCGCTATTATAATCAGTGGAAATATATAAACTATATCCAAGAACAATTTTGAACTCATCCGCCACATCACGAATATAACCCCGGCAAGTAAGAATACATCGTTTACGATGCTTGTTATCACCGAAGTGAAGAACTCCTGAACGTTCTGAGTATCGCTAGTGATACGCGTTGTCAACTGACCACTTGGGTGCCTATCAAAAAATGACATGGGCAGCATCAACACATGGTCATACAACTCTCTACGTATGTTGTAAACCACCTTACTTCCTATGTACGTTGTCACGAGGATTGAGAGATATTCAAACAGGAAAATGGCACCTGAGACAACTAAAAAGAGTATTGCCTGCTGTGAGATACCTGCGATCCTTTCTGAAGTCGTGAGTGTATCAGAAAGTATGTAAGAGTTAATCGCCTTTCTTACTATCTGTGGTGGCATCAATGTAAAATACGTTAGGGATATAACTATCACTATGGCAACTAGCATCAGGTGGAAATACGGCAAAGAATACTTCAGAAGCCTAATGAATACGTTCTCTTTCACTACCTCACACCTCTTTTCGATAATTGAACAAACAAATAGGTTTCCCTGTTACTCGGTTCAGAGTTCGGGCTTAGTCGAATTCTATCTTGTTTGTACTCTTCGATTTGTAACATCTCTTATCTGCCAATTTGAGCACTTTCTGTGTATCGCCTTCTTTAGGATAGATTGCTACTCCCGATGAAAATGTTAATTCGGTACTTTTGAAGAAGCAATCGTGGATTCTTGTCAAGACCTTTTCCACCTTGTTTCTGTCTGCTGTTTTTATGACAATTACAGCCTCATCCCCACCATAGCGGAATGCCAAATCATCTCTTCTGATGTTCAGGTTTATGCATTTACCGAATTTCGCAAGTACTTCGTCACCTTTCGCATGGCCATATTTATCATTTACCATCTTGAATTTATCTAAATCCAAGAAGGCAAGTGAGAACTCGGAAAAATGGTAATCCTTCAAGAACTCCTGCAGCATCCTCCTAGTCTTTAGACCAGTCAATGAATCGGTTTCAGCCTTCTGTTTCACAGAATCGAGGAATCTCTTATTTTCGATTACAAGTATCATTTCTTGTCCCAGGTCCTTCAAGACATTCAATTGATAATCTGTTATCGGTTTTAAGTCAAAATTATTATCTGCTAGAAGAAGTCCTACTATGTCGTTTCCGCTCTTGAGAACCATGAGTGCGAATTCTTTTGTGATATCGTATTGCTCTGCAATTATAGGCATTTCTTCCTTCGAAAAGACACGCGGCATTCCGTCTGCATAGCCTTTTATCAACTCTGCATCTATGAACTTCCCTTCGTAAGGTAACTCCAAAGTCGATTTGAAGTCCTTAGAAACGTTATCTAGAAAGTCTTTCATATTGAGGTCTATATCTTCAATTGCCTCCCATACCCTGTGTGCCTCTTCTAGAGTCCTTGGTCCAAGTGCCTTTTGGAAGAAAAACTTTCCATCTGCGTAATAGAAGAACATAGCCCTGTTGAATGCTCCGGAATATCCTGCAGTTATACCTGTCAAAAATGCATAAATCATCGTATTTATGTTACTGTCAGGCTGCAATGTGTATTCTATTATCAACTTGGAATTTATAAAGCTCTGCGCATATCTTGTAGCTTCATGATGAATAATGTAAAGTACCCACGATATCTCCTCCCTCAGCTCTCTGATCATCTTGTAGAGTATTTCTGGAACTGATAGAAGAAGTGTCTTGTAATCGATGACATACCTTCCCTTATCTGAAAGCAAGACAACTGTTTGATCCTCAACCCTATCAACGATCGATACCCTGTTTATCTTCGAACAAGACAATTTCTTTGAGAACGTCCAAAACTTGAAAAGATTCTCTGGGACCAATTCTGGATTACTGCATATAGATAGGTCAACTTTGAAATATATGTCGTGCTTAATTATTTCGTTTAGAATATAAGAAATGTAACTATCCAGATAAGCGATATTTATACTCCTTTGATACTCACACCAATGAACCACACGTACTTGAATCTGCTTTGCAATCCACTCAAGAAACTTGTTATCTCTCTCATCGAATGGCGCAACATAGTGACTATCTATATCTATCTCACCGTATA
>DPIB01000128.1 GCA_003522805.1 Fervidobacterium sp.
GAAATCGGGGGATTAAGGTTCTTACCTACAATTGCTTGACAGACACATATGATCAACCTATCTTGACAAAATCACAATCTCGATGTACAAAAATAATGATAGAGCTCACCAGGTTCCCTATTCTATAGGGAACCGGGGTGAGACTTTTACTTGGTGGAACCCTCTTATGGAGAGCATAAAAGGTAAGGACATAAAAAAGCCAACTACATTCAAAGAACAAATTGAACTTCTCAAATCAAGGAATCTCCTCATTCCTAACGAAGAAGAAGCAATCAATATATTGCAGAGAATTAATTATTACCGCCTTACCGGGTATATCCTCACATATAAGGAGGAGGAACGATATGGCAGTGCCTCTATCCACGATGTGTATGCCCTTTACCTGTTCGACAAGGAACTCCGAAATCTCATTTCTTCCTTGCTAGAAGACATAGAAATTGCATTTAGGACTCACATATCATATCTGATTGCTCACCAGTACGGCGCGTTAGGTTATAAAGATCACAAGAATTTCAAGAATGAGAAATACCATGCAGATATGCTGCGAGATTTTGAAGATGGGATCAACCGAAGCAATGAGGCGTTTGTAGAACATCACAGAAAGAAATACGACGGCGAATTTCCTATTTGGGTTGTTATCGAATTAACCACTTTTGGGGTTCTGTCCAAAATGTACAGCAATCTAATGGATAAAGACCAAGATAAAATAGCTAACGAATACTACAACACAAGAGGTAATTATGTTCGCAGCTGGCTGTATTCGCTCTCGTATCTAAGGAATACATGTGCTCATTACGGTAGATTATATAACCAAAAGTCAGTTATCACTCCAAAATTATTCAAATCAGATAATAAACTACAGATACGTAATGACACCCTATTTGCCAATATCTGTGTTATGGGCAGATTGCTGATGGATAAGAATGAATGGAACCGCTTTGTTACTAATCTTGCAGTTCTAGTTGGCCAATATAGTGTGGTAGATATCGAACGTATAGGTTTTCCTAAATCATGGGAGAATATCCTCAGGCACGTCTAAGGTAGGACTCTGCTTGTCTATGTAATTGATATCTGTATAACTGCAACAACGAAGTAAGTCGATGTTGTTGATGTTTTCCGTTCAGAGCCAGGCGCGCTATCTACTCTCACCGCGGAACCCCCGCTCTGAACTCTACAAACAACTAACAGGGGAAAACCTACACATGTGCGGGATCTGAGCTTGCAGTGTAGCCAGAAACGCAGTCGCCATGGGCAGAGGCAATCCGATCTATAGTTCTCAGTGTTTCTAGTGCGAGGTCAGCACTCAAACTAGCGTTGAAGCAAAACCCTGCGTCTCTCATGCTTCTTCCGAATTGCGATTCGCTGCTGACTCGGTTATCCTTGTAAGGGAACATTAGAACATTCTTTGTAGAACCGTCTGCCGCGCATATATTTAGCGTACACCAAAACTATCTTTGCATGCTCCTAACATGTTAGCCTATCTAGAATCCCATCTGTACCTTTGAAGGGGAGGAACAAAATGACAGTCAAGCGAATTGACAAAATCGAGAACTTTGGGATCTTCTCAGACTACAAGTCAAGTGAGAACAAACCAAGAGAGTTTGGCAAACACAACATCATTTTTGGTTGGAATTATTCAGGCAAAACGACACTATCTAGGATATTCAGTTCACTAGAACAGGGCAAACTTCATGATGACTATCAAGACGGCAAATTCACAATAGTCCTAGAAAAAGACCATACGATAAAGGAAACCGATGTGAAATCTCATCCGTTAAAGATCAGGGTTTTCAACACAGATTACGTCAGAGACAATCTTCTTTGGGAGCAAAAATATAGGGAACTATCGCCTATCTTGGTGCTAGGTGAAAAGAATATCGAGCTTGAAAAGACACTTGAAAAGTTAACCACGGAAAAAGATGATAATACGCAGAAACTAAGTACCGCCCAAGGCAAACATGACGACGTTAAAGACGCCTTGGACGTTGCTCTAACTGAACAGGCAAGAACAATGACAGATAAACTGTCTCTAGGTCGAAACTTCACAAGGACACAACTAAGGAGTCTATTAGACGACCCAAACATAGCTAATTGGGGACTGTCTAGTGATGAGCGCAAAAAAGCAGAACACTATTTAGGGGCAACCATGCCAGAAGAGCCTCTTAGTAGCCTGAATCTGCCTTTAGATACAAACATACTAAGTGATACCCGAGACATCTTGCAGAAGGTCGTAACTCCGTCACAATCTATTGAAAGGCTCAAAGATAATCCTGATCTCGAGAATTGGGTAAGAAAAGGACGCGAACTTCATGCCAATCAAACAAAATGCCAGTTCTGCCAGAGTGATTTACCCCCCGATTTTCTTGAACAACTAGATGCTCATTTCTCGAAGGAGTACGAAAGCTTCAGAAATGAAGTTTTAGAACACAAACGCAAACTTGAGGGCGCAAAACTGCCCCAGGAATTTGGAAGCAAGGACGGTATCTACAGTGGATTGCAGAAACAATATGTTGAGATCAGGAATAATCTGAAAGAAACAATCAAAACCTATAATGAGGCTATTGATCAATTGGTTGGATACACAAGTAGGAAATTAGAAAACCTCTCGAAAAGCATGGATATGGATCCTTCGGACTGTGATTCTGTCTTGAATGTTATGGGCAAAATGGAGGAACTTGTTAAGGCAATTAACGAGTTATTCGAAGAACACAACAAAATAAGAAATGAGTTCGAAACGATGAAAGAAGATAGCATAGATAGACTAAAAAAGCACTACGCAGCAGAATTTTACAACTCCCAACAATATGAGGCTAAGAAAACCGAAATCAAGGATATGAAAGAATGTATCGAACAGTTAGGCGAACAGATTAAGGAATTAGAAAAGAAAAGGGAAGAGTTAAAAAAGCAGCTCTCGGACACAGTCAAAGGTGCCGAAACCCTGAACCACTACCTGAGAAACTACTTTGGCCCCGATACCCCAATCGAGATAAAGACAAAACAGGTAGACGGACAAGACAAGTTCCAAATCTTGCGCCATGGAAAAGAAGCAACCAACCTAAGCGAAGGCGAAAAAACCGCAATTGCATTCGCGTACTTTCTCACCTCCCTCGAGGGTAAAGACATGAAAGAACATCTAAAAGACACGATAGTCTTTGTAGATGATCCTGTATCAAGCCTAGACAACAACCATATATACTGTACATTTGCACTCATCTGCGCTACGCTGAAAAGCCGGTGCAAGCAGTTATTCGTCTCTACTCATAATTTCGAGTTTTTTCGCTTGCTTAAAGGGAAATTCAAACCCTACAGTGTAACCAGGGAATGCAACTTCGGTAAAACAGGCAAAGGTAACTGCAAAACCAATCTTTTTCAGATAGAACGTAACGCAGACAATGCTCGGTTGAAGGATCTAGATTGTGTGCTATGCAAATTTGACTCCGAATACCAGTACCTGTTTTATCACCTCGCCAAATTTGACCAAGATCAATCTGATATCGACGATTATAAACTATATACTACACCCAACATACTACGACGTTTTCTAGAAACCTATATCGGGCTCAGATACCCATCCTGCAAACCTAGACTAAAAGACGGATTAGAGAAGATGATCCCTGGCGAGGAGGCAAGAAAAGAAAGAATCTTGGTGCAGAAGGTAGCAGATGAATGGTCTCATGGTGAGAATATATCACGAACGATTCAACTGCCACCTACCCACGAGGTCAAAAGAGCCATTGACATTGTGTTCAACGCGCTAGACCAGGACTATCTAGCAGATTTAAAGGCGAGTGTAGGTATGTAGGATTGCCAGTTTGATTTGGATCACCACACCTTGGCAATTGAGTAACTGCTGTCATTATGATATGCACAGTATAAGCAGTTTATCTGATGTTCGTCACAGTATTACATCTATTTTCTGAGTGCATTTGCAGTGCGGGTACGAGGAGCACGATAAGAACACACCGTACTTCCCTTTCTTTGCTTTCATAGGAGAGTTGCACCGGGGGCAGTTGAGGGCTTTGCCCACCTCACGCTTGTAGTCCAAATGGGACTGGACCCATTCTACTTCGATAGACATCTGTCCTTTGCAGCTAGGGTATTTGCTGCATCCAAGAAAGTATCCTTTTTGGCCCTTCCTTATCACCATATTGCGCCCACACTCAGGGCACTTCATCTCCCCAAGAATTTCCGCTAATCCACCTACAGATTTCCCCGCTCCAACCGAAAGGATCGAGCTCATAAGGCTTACAGTGTCGGGTAAATGAATCTTCACACCCGGACCATGCTTCAAGAGCCCCCTGCCGGCTGTACACTCGGCCACTTGCCAAGGCCAACATATCCAGGATTCTTTCGCCTTGTCCGACGAACCGCCGAACTCATGTCGCTACAAATTGGGCCTTCCTTGTCGGTAGCAAACCCCGTACAAAGACAACAAGGTCATCTTCTAAGATCACTACCACGGTATCTATCGAATGCATCTTCTGCGTTTTCGAATAGTTTCTGCGTGATATTGTGAGGATGC
>DPIB01000148.1 GCA_003522805.1 Fervidobacterium sp.
AATCATGTGAGTTCTCAACATAGATGGTTCGTACAGGCTAGGAGAGGAAATAGGGATGCCATGAGTAAGTTCACTTTTTATGAGAACGGCCATAGGGGTTGGTGGGGAGCTGATATGTTGCCTGAGTTGAACTTGGAGGATTTAGAAGTGCGCAATTACATAACTCAAGTGGTCGAGAAATATCTCAAAATGGGAATAGATGGCTGGAGGCTAGATTGCGGGCAAGACCTAGGGCCTGTAAATAACGCATTTATCGCTTCTAAAGTTAAGAACGTTTCAATAGAGAAGTATGTTGTAAGCGAGCTTTGGACGTATCCTGTGGGTTGGAACATGGTCGATGGTATTATGAATTACCATTTTCGAGAGCTTGTTGTGGGTTATTTGAAGAGAGAACTTGATACAATTGGTGGTTCTCTAATTTCTGCTTTCAGCGATACACCGAATATTTACGGCTGCTGGAATATGCTAGATAGCCATGATAGTGAAAGGATTGCCAGTATGATTCCAGATAAATCGTTAAGAAAACTAGCAATAGTGCTCCAATTCACTTATCCTGGCGTACCAGTTGTCTACTATGGCAGTGAAATCGGCATGGAGGGTGGAAAGGATCCAGAGTGTCGAGATACGATGAAGTGGGATGAATCGAAATGGGATAATGATTTAAGAGAGTTTTACAAAAAGCTCATAGAAGTAAGAAAGTCGGAGGTTGCTTTGAAGGTTGGTTCTTTTGAAGTACTAAACGAAGATCCTTTGATTTTCCTGAGAAAGGCACCATACATGCTCGATGATATTGTTGTTGGTATAAATAGAGATACTGAAAGAAAGGTTGCAGTTCCTATTAAAGATGGTAGATTGTTGGATAGAACGCGATTTGCAGATATTCTTACAGGTGAGAAGTTCAGTCTAAGCAGTGGACTTTTGAAATTCGATATTCCTGAAAAAGGCTTTAGGCTCTTGAGACCGTTAAATGATACAGTAAGAGGATATGATCAATATAAAAGGATCTTCTGAGGTTCTTTTAACGAAGGATAAAATGTAAGAAACAAAACCTGTCCATCTTCTAGATCTGTTGGCAAGTCAAGAATGGACAGGTTTTATTTTCTCCATAATTCTCAATTATTGAATATTATTAACTACGTTTGATTTATGCCATCAAATCATTCATCAAATGGAACACAGGAGGCTCCTCCTTCTACGCAGAGAGGAATGTGTTCCTCTCTCCTTTCTAACATCAAGCCCTTTGACTTTTCTGACTTTTCTACCAACCTTAGCTTTTTGTAACTTGCACTATTATCCATCTTTTCCCATTCAAGTGTCCTTATCGAGAAATATCCACTGCTCCCTAACTCAGACATTATATCCCTCATACCCTCGTACTCATCTACCTTGTCAATTATGTCAATCCCAACATTCACAGGCTGGGTGTACGTAAGTTGTATCGTATAGTAACTAGATACAGTACTCGAAGGTGTCATGACCTGTTTAACGTAGCCGATGGTCTTACGACCTTGGCTGAGAGTAGACAACTAAGGCTTTGGTAAGCCCCCGCCTCTATAGGTGGTAGGTAGTTGACAGTTATTAATTTATAGCTGGATTGGGTACATGTTGGTGTACTTTTCGCTGATGTAGTTTATGAAATATTTGGAATCAAAATCGTTATTCGTCACTCTCTTGAGTAGTTCTTTGGGTTCGTACATTCTACCTTTTGAATAAATCTTATCTGTAAGCCAGCCACGTACTTTTTCAAATTCACCGTTCTCAACCAATGTATCAAAGTCAACATCCTTTTTCATTGCATCGAAAATCTGTGCGGCGTATAAGTTACCTAGAAGGTACGTTGGAAAATATCCAAATGAACCACCGTACCAGTGTGGATCTTGCAGACAGCCAAGTGATATGTTTGTTATCTTTAAACCAAAGAGTTTTTCAAACAATTCATCCCAAGCATCTGGTATGTCCTTGACGGATAATTCGTCGTTTATCAGTGCGTGTTCTAATTCATATCTTAAGATTATGTGGAGCGCGTAGGTCACTTCATCAGCCTCTGTTCTTATATAAGAACGCCTTACTATATTCACACCCTTCCACAGTTCTTCAACAGGATACTTTGCCATGTCTGGAAACGTTTCGACAAATTTTTTGTATATACCCTTCCAAAATGGGAGGCTTCTGCCCAAAACATTTTCCCAGAATCTTGACTGGCTCTCGTCAAATCCATAAGATGCACTGCTACCTATAGGAAGTCCGTAGAACTCCTCCGGAATTGATAAAGCATATTGAGCGTGGCCAAACTCATGTATCGTTGAGAATATGGAATTTTTGGGGTCATCTGGCACATACCTTGTGGTTATCCTCACATCATTCATGCCAATAGGATTTGTAAACGGATGGGTAGACACATCTAATCTACATTTCGTACTATCGTATTTCAGATATGTAAGAAGCCATCTGTTGAATTTCTCCTGGCTTTCAACATGAATTTCTCTTTCGAAGGGGTCGTCTACTTTGCCCACCGATTCTATTTCCTCCAACACTTTGATCGTGAATTCTTTAAGTGGTGTGAAGATTCGATCGAGTTCTTCTGCTTTCATTCCAGGCTCGAAGCGGTCAAGCAGTGCATCGTAAGGATCTTTCTCATAACCAAGGTATTTTGCCATTTCTTTGTTCAGTTCTACAACTCTTTCAAAATATGGCTGCACAATTTCAAAGTCTCTTTCTTTTCTTGCCTTTTGCCAAAGTTGTTCGCATATTGTAGAAACCCTCATTTCCTCCTCGAAAAGGTCAGACGGTACTTTCTTGTATTTGTCATATTCCTTCTGTCCGACACGCACATTTGCTTCATCCTCTTCAGAAACTGGTTCCGCATTTTTAAGTAATTCACCAAGTTCATCTGAAATAGACATTCTAAAGACAAATCCCCCAATTTCCGAGATTACTTCCGCACGATACTCGCCAGCGGCAGGCGGCATGTACGTCTGCATATCCCAATAAAGCAATAATAAAGCATCCGAATACTTTGCCATCTTTTGGTAATATTCCTTCAACTTGTCCATGTTCATCCCCCTATTCGCTTATGATAGAGTTTCTGAAACTTAGAACGCAAAATCATTGTCCAAATTGTTCAATCTATATTGCAAAGCCTCGCTAATACATTTTACATCGACGATACTTGATTCATTCAAATCTGCGATCGTTTGTGCCATTTTTAGTACTTTATCGATAGCTCTGCCCGATAATTTGTACTTTTTCACGTACAGTTTTAATATTTCTTCAGCATCATCGGATAGAATTATGTACTTTTCTATCATTCTATGGCTCAGTTTACTGTTCAGTTTTATGAATTCCTGGGCATACCTTTTCTTTTGTATGTTTCGAGCCTTGATGACCCTTTCTCGTATCTGTTGACTGGTTTCTCCATACGACTTGCTACGCATTTCTTCAAATTCTACCCTCGGAACCTGGATTTGAATATCAATTCTGTCAAGAATTGGTCCGGATATATTCTTCCAATATCTCTTAATTTCAAACGCAGAACACTTACAAGCAATTTCTTTATCACCAAAATAACCGCATGGGCAAGGGTTCATGGCCGCGATAAATTGGAAATTGGCAGGAAATATGTGTGTGGCTTTTGCTCTTGAAACGGTTACGACAGAATCCTCTAATGGTTCTCTCAAGGCTTCAAGAACATCTCGACGAAATTCTGGAAGTTCATCCAAGAACAGCACACCATTGTGCGCAAGTGTTACCTCACCTGGTTTAACGTTGCTTCCACCACCTATGATAGCAACGGCACTTGATGTATGATGTGGGCTTCTAAATGGGCGTATCCTTATCAAAGAGGAATCCAGTAATCCTACAGCACTGTATATTTTCGATGTTTCTATAACTTCCTTCTCATCCATCTCCGGTAGTATCGTGGGAAACCTTCGGGCAAACATCGTCTTACCGGTACCTGGAGGCCCTACCATGAGAATGTTATGCGCACCTGCTGCAGCAATTTCAAATGCTCTTTTTGGTAATGCATGTCCCTTTATATCTGAAAAGTCTTCATCATATTCTTGAGGGCTCGGCTCATCGGTGAGAACTTGGTCAATTTTTAGTGAATATTCACCTGTTTTTAACGATAGAACAGCCTGAGAAAGGGAAGAAAAAGCCTTGAATTTGGATTTTGAAGCAAGTGCTTCTGCGGTATTGTCTTGTGGAATGATGAAATCGAAACCTTTATCAGAGTATTCGAGCAATATGGGAAGAACACCTTTAATCTTTCTAATTGTTCCATCCAACCCCAATTCTCCCAAAACAACACTTTCAAATTGCGGTATGTGTTTCATTGCACCTAAGATCGCAAACGCAATGGCAAGGTCTAAGTAAGTGCCTTCCTTTTTCACATCACTTGGTGCAAGATTCACGGTTATGAGTCCATCTGGCAATGCAATGCTAGAATTCTTGAATGCACTGATTATCCTTTGTTTACTTTCCTTTACCGCTGTATCGGGAAGGCCAACTATGTTCATGTCTCTCTTGATACTGCGTGTATTTATATCTACTTCGACTGAAACAAGAAGTGGTGTTATACCCACTATGACAGCTGAATATGTTTTGAAAAACATTTCCGTCCCCCCAGATTTCCCGTATTTTTCTGTTCTCTATTCAGTGCGCTCTTAGAAGTTGCGCAACTCTATGGGCAATTCTAGCGGTTATACCCCAAATTACATAATTATTCCATCTGTAAAACATGACCTTATACTTACCCTTTTTCCAAGGATATTCCTTCTGAAGAGGTATCAAATCATATGGAAAATCATCAGGTGGTTCAAGTTTGACATCTACATACGCTACTTTGTAAGGAGTTTCAAAAAAATCAATCGGCACGAGGAAAGTTTCAAAAACCTCGTAATTGTTTATCTCAATATCCCTCATATCGACTTCAACGACAAACGGGAATATAACAGTATTAAAAGGAGTAACGACAGGTTCCACATCACATACTTTTGAAAGAATGTGGAGCCTAGTTTCTTCTCTCAGTTCTCTTGAAGCCGCTTCAAATGGAATCTCGCCTTCTTCTATTTTTCCCCCAGGAAATGAAACCTCAGATGGCTGAGAAACATATTTAGAACGGACTTCGAATAAAAGTTGGTTCTTGTAAATCGGTACACAAACAGCGTAGTAACTAAAATCGTCTAAAAACATCATATTGATATTACCTCAATCTTTCTTTTTATCATTTTCCTGCAAGAAGACTTCCACTTCTGTATGTGGGGGATGATACAACCACATTAAAATCTCCTTTAAGGTAAGTCAGGCCGAAGCCT
>DPIB01000213.1 GCA_003522805.1 Fervidobacterium sp.
TCATTCCTATAAACTTGTATGCGATCCTTGCGATCTTGATGGTATTGCAGACAACTTTGAGAAAAGATTTTGGCCCCATGGCAGCGAGTGAATCAAGGGCAATGAAGGGGCTTGGGCTATACGATGAGAAGTATGGCCAACCTACTGGAGAGGTTGAAGGCGGACCAGTCACGAATAAGAATGCAAAGGCTGTTGATATGATACTCCCAATTCTTGTGCTCGTTGGTTTGGCGGTTGTTTTCTTCCCAGTAACAACATATCTCGGTGCTATTGATGGTGAGAATGTCACAACATTCAGTCAGGCAGTCTCTACGATGACTCTTGGTGAGGCATTTAACAACACAGATGCTTCCAAATCACTTTTCTATGCTTCGATCTTCACACTCGTTTTCTCTTCACTCTATTTCATGTTCAGAAAGCTTCTGAACATCAAGCAAGTGGGTGCAGCGCTTACAGCAGGGATAAAGTCGATGGTGCCTGCACTGATAATACTCACACTTGCTTGGACGATCGGTGGAATAATAAAGACACCGGCATCTGAAGGTGGGCTTGGACTTTCAATTTTCCTTTCGGAAGTTGTTACTAGCGGTGGGTTCCCGCTTTGGCTCTTGCCTCTTGTTGTGTTCTTGATTGCGGCTCTAATTTCGTTTGCAACAGGTACGAGCTGGGGTACATTCTCGATCATGATCCCGATTACAATGCCTATTGCGATTGCGTTAGCCGAGAAAACAGGGGCAAATTTGATGAATTCTGCACTTGTCTCTATAGGTGCTGCTGTTGGCGGTGCAATTTTTGGAGATCACTGCTCGCCTATTTCCGACACGACAATTCTCTCTTCAACAGGTGCTTCCTGTCCACACCTCGAACATGTTGCAACTCAGATACCGTATGCAGTCTTCTGTATGGTAATAGCTGGAATCGGTTATATAATTGCAGGTTTGTTCGACAATCCGTACGCGGGATTGGTGAGCGCTCTTGTAGTGTTCTTCATCGCTTATGAGATCATGATCCGAATAACGAAGCCAGAAAAGGAATCGAGCAATAAGATGTAGGTAGGTTTTGGTCAAGAATTAGGAATCAAGAATATAGCAGAAAGCTCCTGTTCCAGGGGCTTTCTGCTTTTTTGGAATTCACTATTCACTAAAATTCTCCACCACCTAAGAGTTTGTAGTATACATCTGAAGCTATATCAGGATTTATCTCGTTGATTTTGGAGAGGACTTCTCTTTGTCTGTCAGAATCTAATGTTTTCATAGCGTCTAATATTTCATCCACGGTTATGGTGCCTGTTTGCAGTCTGTTGTAAATCTGTTCTTCAGGTGTTGGTATGACTTGTTGTTCAACGGTAGCTGGTTCGTCTGTAATGTGAGTCCCCTCAATTTGTTCGGGCTTGGTGCCAGTCCCACCCGCAACTTTTGGTTCGGTTTCAGTTATCTTGGTTTTGAGTGGTAACGAAGCTGCGATATGCCCGATTTCTGTGCTCTGTGCGATCTGTCGCCAAACTGGTGCGACGTTTCCACCACCTGTGAGGTCTTTGCCATCTTTTGCGAGTAAAAATATGTATTTTCCATCTCCACCAACAAACCATGCATTCTTCTCGGCAGTTCCTGTCTTTCCATATATCGTTCTGCCCGGTATTGCAGCGGACTTGCCTGTGCCCATCGTGACGACTTTTTCCATCAATTGCAGCATCAATACGGAGGCCTCCGTTGGTGTTCGCTTATCCATTTCTTTCGGTGGTTTAACTACATTTACGATTTGCGGTTTGTAGGAGTAATATGTGACACCATCCTTGTCACGTACGTATTCCACGAGCCTAGGTTGAACAACGATGCCACCGTTGAAGATCGGTTCAAAGCCTTTTGCAACGTCTATAAGCGATGTTTCGATAGTGCCTAATGAGATCGTGGCATCGTTTGGATAATAGCCACCTACGTTTAACACATTTTTCATGAAATTCTGTACGTTGTTCTGCCCCAGTGCCATAAAGAGATTTACTGACGGTATGTTTCGAGAATATATGAGTGCATTTTCCAATGTGACTTCTTTCCAAAATGCCTTGTCGAAATTCTGTGGTGACCATTTTCCTATCGTCAGGGGTTCATCCTTTAGGATGTCGCTTTTATTCCACCCAGCCAAGAATGCTAGATAGTAATAGAAGGGTTTGATAACTGAGCCAAGTTGTCTTCTACCGTTGTTGATTCCAAGACCGTACGCCGCCCTTATCCTTCCAGTGGTGTGTTCCACTATAAGGCCCGCCATATCAGCTTTGTCTATCTTACTGCTTAGCAATGTTTGAAGGTTCTTATCTATCGTCGTCCTTACCCTAAAACCATTACGCAAGTCTCCTAGTTCGAACCCAAGTTCTTTTAGCTCCAAAACAACCATCCAGAACAGGTCGTTGTCGAATGGTTGACTGGTAGTCTGTATGGCATATGCACGTTTTTCCGACAAGCTTCCGATCGCTCTTTCATATTCATCAGAGTTTATTACTCCCGCATCCAGTATCTTCCTAAGCACGGTTTTACTGAATTCTGCATTTAGTTCCTTCAGTGGATTTGCATTCTCTGGCGAGCGGAGTGTTGCAACAAGCATTACAGTTTCTGTTGGAGTGAGTTGCTCAAGTGTCTTGTTGAAGTAGTACTTTGCGGCAGCAGGAAATCCATATACGCCCTTCCCGAGGTACACGGAGTTTACATAAAGCTCCAATATCTCGTTCTTTGAATAGTTCTGCTCAAGCCATAACGCAATGAATGCTTCTTTTACCTTCCGCTCCAATGATACCTCGGTTGTGAGATATAGTGTACGCGCAAGTTGTTGAGTTATCGTGCTCCCGCCTTGGATATCATCGCTTGTGATGATAACAACTAGGGAACGAATGATTCCAATCAGGTCTACGCCACTATGGGTGTAGAATCTCTTATCTTCCGATGCAACTATTGTGTCTTTTAGAAGTTGCGGTATGTCATCGAAATCTACCCAGACCGTTTTGGGTGTGTACAATGGTGTGCCATCTGAATATTCAACGACAAGACTAGATGGTACGTTATTCTGCGGTAGTTCAAGTCTATCTGTATACCATTTGTATATAGTCAGAGGAACAACAAATGATACAACAGCTAAGGCTATGAACAAAATCAATAGGAATTTTTTCAAATCGATCCCTCCAGATCTAGAAGATATTTCTTCCATTTCAATCCATTGATCTTCTGTATATTGTTTGCCCTGCCACCGAACCCGCCTAGCGATTGTTTTCCAACAACTCTGTGGCACGGAAAATACAAAGGCAACGGGTTGTAAGCCATTGCAAATCCTACCACCCTTGGTGTAGTCTGACAGAGCCTTGCCAATTCTCCATATGTAGTAATTCTACCATAACTTACGGTTTCTCTCAATTTCTCCAATATATACGCAAATTTACTACCGTTCTTGTATTTCACAGGAAAATCTATAACTCTTCTACTACTTTCAAGATATTCTCTAATCTGCGATGTAAATAGATTTTCCTGTGTTTCTTCGAGCATATCGTCTAAAAATTCAATTCGTTCACACACTCTAGGGTTAGATGTGTTAGAATAGATAAGGATACTACCGATTTCGCACTTAACAATGGAAATTTCCAAATTATGCATCATTAGTCACCTCTTGTCTATGGTTGATATTACTTAGATAATATTTTAGAATTGTGGTAGTTCGAAAACTACAGGGCAGTTGGAGGTCCTTCGATGTGGATTTAGACGAATACCTGAAAAATGTTACCATAAATACGGAGAAAAATGAACGTGAAGATTGGGATGATTATTTTAAGAAAGTTGCTAAGATGATTGCAGAAAGGTCAACTTGTTTTCATAGAAAAGTTGGAGCAGTAATTGTGAAGAACAAGAGAATCCTTGCAACGGGGTACAATCAGCCTCCTTCCAGCTTTCCACATTGCGACGAAATTGGTTGTATTAGGGACGATTTAGGTATTCCGTCAGGGAGAAATCAAGAGATATGCTATGGCCTCCATGCAGAGCAGAACGCACTGATGCAGGCAGCCAGATTTGGCATATCTACGGAAGATTCGACGATATATGTGACTCACAAGCCTTGCTCTATTTGTGCAAGGTTGATTGTAAATGCTGGAATAAAGCGAGTTGTGTTCATCGAAGGTTATCCTGATCCGCTCACTGATTTCTTTTTCAAAACTTGCGGTGTAATATTAGTAGGAGGTGAAGAGGTTGAAGAGAGATAATTTGGCAAGTTATTTGAGAAGTGACAGATGGCCTACTGTATGGTGTCCTGGATGCGGTAATGGGATAATTTTGAAGAGTTTTTTAGATGCCTTTGATCAGTCTGGTTTGAAATCGGAAGAGACTGCTGTAATCTCCGGTATAGGATGTTCATCACGTGCCACAGGCTATATAGATTTCAATACGATGCACACGCTTCATGGTCGAGCGATAGCATTCGCTACCGGTGTAGCGCTTGCAAAACCCGATTTTAAGGTGGTTGTGATGGGTGGAGATGGCGATATGACTGCTATCGGCGGGAATCATTTTATACATGCCTGCAGAAGGAATGTGAACCTGACGATAATCATATACAACAACATGATATATGGTATGACAGGTGGTCAGCATTCACCAACAACTCCAAATGGTAAGATTGCAGGTACTATGCCTTACGGAAATGTTGAAGATCAATTTGATATCGTCCAACTCGCACTTGCCGCAGGTGCTACTTATATCGCTCGTTCTACGGTATATCATTATCCTCTGAGCGTAAAGTATATAAAAGAGGCACTGATGCATAAAGGAACAGCAGTGGTGGAGATACTCTCCAATTGCCACACTTATTACGGGCGTTACAATGGTTTGAGAGAACCCAATCAGATGATGGATTACTTCAAAGATAATGCAGTTACGAAGGAGAAGGCTGAAAAGATGACTGAAGAAGAACTGAAGGGCAAAATAGTGATAGGAGTATTTAAAAAGGATGAAACAAGACAAGATTTCTACACTCGCTACAGAATTAGATATAATAAGGGGGAGTGAAGATGGAAAGACCATTCTCGATAAGGATTGCCGGCATAGGTGGGCAGGGTAATTTGCTTGCAGGTTATGTGTTGTCCGAGGCATTTGCTATATCGGAAAAGTTCGTTGTCCAAACGCAGAATTATTCGGAACAAGTGCGTGGTGGACCAAGTTATTGCGATGTTTTGGTCTCTAGTGAGCCCATACTCTATCCGAAGGCAGTGCTTTTCGATACTTTGATCATCATGCACCCATCTATGACAACCCACGGAAAATATGTTGCAGTTAATGGTATAATAATATATGATAGTACGAACATATTAGATCTACCTAAGGATGTCAAGAGAATTACCAGACGAACGATAGCTATCCCCGCAAGTAAGTTAGCGGTTGAGCGATTCGGTAACCCTATGGTATCAAATATGATATTGCTTGGTGCTATGGTGAAGAGTACCGCCATAACTGATTTTGAAATGTTGTTTACTGCACTGAAAGAAGAGGTGAATCCGAAGTACTACGACATGAATTTGGAGGCGATCAAGCTTGGTGCGTCGCTCACAGACAAAGTCTTCAAACCAAGAATACAAAGAAAACAAAAACGAACAGTTGGATTCGAATAATCTCGGCGAATCTTTTTCACATGCGATCGAGGGAATAATAGAGTCGATTATCTCTGAAAGAAACCTCAGAGTACATTTTCTAATAGGATTAATTGTCCTATCAACCACTCTCTTCCTCCCGGTACCAAGGGAGGATTTGCTTTGGCTTGTATTTGCCGTATTCTTTGTCATTTGGTCTGAATTGATAAATACGATGGTCGAGTACATGATGAATCTGTATACTCAAGAATACCATCCGATAGTGAGAATAATAAAAGATGTTAGTGCTGGTGTAGTATTATGGGCAGCACTTTTTTCAGTTACAGTGGGTATCGTTGTTTTTGGTGGACTTCTATTCGATTGGAGCTTGGAAGTTGCAAAGATTTTTGCTATAATATCGACAGTAGTATTTCCAGTATTCAGTATTAAAAGGGCGGTGGGGAATTGGAAAAGGAAACAGTAATGCAAAAGATACGTGTGATGATCGTCGATGATTCCCCCTTTATGAGAATGCTTCTAAAGGATATAATAGATCAGCAACCAGATATGGAATTGGTCGCAGTTGCAAAAGATGGCATGGAAGCAGTAGAACTTGCTATGAAGCAAAGGCCCGATGTGGTCACTATGGATGTAGAAATGCCTAGGCTCAATGGGATAGAAGCACTCAAAGAGATAATGAAGAGGTCTCCAACTCGGGTAGTCATGGTCAGTAGCTTGACAGAAGAAGGTGCGGAAATAACGCTTCTGGCATTGGAGCTTGGTGCAGTAGATTTTGTGGCAAAACCATCGGGTAGTATATCCATGGATTTCCGTAGGATAGGGCCAGAACTTGCTCAGAAGATAAGGGATTCAATGAAAGTAAGTATAGAACAGCTGACTTTTAGGAGGAAACCACTAGCCGGTTTGAAAGTAAGGTCGCTGATTTCTGGAAAAGTAGTTGTCATTGGGTCATCAACCGGTGGCCCTCGTTCACTTGATCTGGTTATACCACCGTTACCAAAAGATTTTCCAGCACCGATCTTGCTTGTCCAACATATGCCCCCAGGGTTTACGAAATCTTTGGCTCAAAGGCTAGATAAGATCTCGAATTTGTCAGTGAAGGAAGCTGAAGATGGAGATGTACTAAAACCGGGATGTGTATATGTGGCCCCTGGAGATTGTCATATGGGGATTAAACAACAAGATAGAAAAAGTGTGATATACTTGGATAGTAAAACGGAGAAGATCAACAACGTAAGGCCTTCTGTCGATTACACGCTAGACAAGGTTTCAGAAATTTACAAAGAGAACACAGTTGCAACAATACTAACCGGCATGGGCAAAGACGGGTCAAAGGGCGCATTCAAGGTGAAGCTCTTCAAAGGTATAGTGATTGCAGAGAGTAAGGAAACTTGTGTAGTATACGGCATGCCGAAGGCTGTAATTGAGGAAGGATATGCAGATTTCGTCTTACCAGCAGATAAGATACCTGAAAAGCTCTTGGAGATCGTTTAATTGAATTTTAAATTTATTGTTAAGGAGGGTGTTGATGATGAAGAAGTTCCTAAGCATTATTCTACTTTTGACCATTGTCGTCTCGACAATGTTTGCAGCAACGTATAAAGACGTCCCAGCTAATCATTGGGCATATGAAGCCGTGGAGCAGCTTTCGAAATTAGGTGTACTGAGCGGGATGCCAGATGGTACATTCCAAGGTAACCAGTCAGTTACAAGATACCAGCTTGCTGTAGCACTCTATAGGTTGATGACTGTTACAAATGATAAGATATCAGCAGTCGAAAAGAAGATACCAACTACAACAACTCAGACAACTCAGCAAATACCTGCAAGTGTCGACACACAGCTGAAAAGTTTATCTGATCAGATATTGTCTCTGAGTAACGCCGACAAGACGATCAATACGAAGATCGACGCACTGTCAGGCAGAGTAGATACACTCTCAGGGAAGATAGACGTGTTGTCTCAAGATGTGAATAACGTAAAATCGAATATGTCTGACATGCAGTCACTTTACGATGCATTGGTCCAGAAAGTGACTGAACTCAGATCACTCATGTCTATAACACCGACGGGACAGAGTATAAACACGCTTACACAAGATATCAACACGCTGAAATCGGATGTGACCTCACTCAAGACTAGTGTGAAGACCTTGACAGATAGCCAGACTTCTATGAATCAGAAGCTTGCAGTTGTGGATTCTCTGAATGCGAAAATAGCGACACTTGAAAGTGATGTCTCTGCACTTGACAACAGTATCAAATCGACAAATTCTCAAGTTTCAGCAACTGCCCTGAACGTTTCAACGCTTTCAGGTAAGATAACGGCGATAGAGAAGGACCTTGCAGATATAAAGAATTTGGTACAGTCTATACCTAATCAATCTAGTATGTCTGCTATCCAATCTAGCGTGTCCGCTATTCAGTCAAGTATTCAGAGTATACAAACCCAGCTTCAGACAGTGCAAAGCAATGTAAAGACACTTGAAGCGAAGGACAAGGAACTCGAGGCAAAAGACAAGAGTTTGGAGAGTGCGATTGCAGATATAAACGCGAAAGTATCGACAATTCCTATAATATCTGCAGATATAGATAATCTGAAAGGCGAAATTACAGTTTTAAAAGTCGATGTCGATGAACTCAAGAAGTCGACGGAAAACGTGAATTCTGAGCTGAATGGTGTAAAAGGAATAGTTGCCAGTGTACAGAATGAACAGGCTCAACTCAATGCAAAAATCGATGAAGTGAATTATCAATTGAATGCACAGATATCCAAAACAAGCAACGAAGTCCAGAGCGTAAAGGGGGATGTTGAATCAGTTAAAGGGACCCTTACGACGATAGAGGGAACCGTTACAACGGCAGATCAGAGAATTGCCTTTCTCGAACAAGAGAATGCACAACTTAGGGAACAAGTTAAGTCTGTAGAGGCTAGCCAAACAGGAACAATAGCAATCTTCCTATCAATCATCGGTATAGCACTTGGCGGTGTGGCGCTGTACTTTGTACTGCAGTAAGCGATAGCGAAATGCGGGAGCTGGTCTTAGCGGACCAGCTCTTTTTGTATGATACACTTTGGCTTTGCTGAAACTACAGTAATACAGATTACACTGTCTGGTGTTATCAAAGACAGCATCAAACATCAAAATAACGAAGGGAGCGGTGATGCCTGTGAGTTTTCTCATGCCAACAAAAGTCGTTTATGGTAAGGACGTTGTTTTAAAGAATAGGGAATTGCTGAGAAATCTTGGTGAGAATTTCTTGGTGATTACCGGGAAGAGTTCGAGAAAAAATGGGGGACTTGAGGATGTCATGGATGCCTTGGAGGGGAGGCATGTCCATATTTTTGACCAAACACCAGAAAACCCTCCACTCGAGCTTGTGCCACAGATTTGTAGTATGTTCTCAAACTCAGAGATAGATGTCATTATTGGGCTTGGTGGTGGAAGTCCAATGGATACGGCAAAAGCGGTTGCAGTACTTCTAATGAACCCTCAATTGGATGCACAAGAGTTGTACGACCCTACGAAATATGATACCGCAAAAAAACTCATCTGCATTCCTACAACTGCAGGTACCGGTAGCGAGGTAACACAGTTTTCTGTTCTGACCGTAGATGGTAAGAAGAAAGGCTTTAGTAATCAGTGTACTTTCCCTACACTTTCACTAGTCGATTATAAATACACGATTACAATGGGTAGAGAATTGACGGTATCAACTGGGCTGGATGCACTTTGTCATGCTATAGAAGGGTATATATCGCTGAATGCAACACCGTTCAGTGATGTTCTCGCATTGGAATCTATTAAGAACATCAGAGACTTTCTACCAAAAGTGCTGGAAGATCCTGAAAATGAGTACTACAGAGAGAGACTCATGTTTGCCTCAACGCTTGCAGGTATGGTGATTGCACAGACTAGCACAACTGTCGCTCATGCACTGGGATACAATCTGACAACTAACAAGGGTGTCAAACATGGATTGGCAACTGCTGTCTTTTTGCCTTTTGAATTGAGGCATGCGCAGACTAGCAAAGCGAACGAAGTAAACGCGCTCTTCGACGGCTCGCTCTACAGGTTCTATGATACCATTGGTCTTAGATTGAGCGTGGATATATCGGATGAGGAGATCTCAAAATGGGCACAAAACACATCAACTGCCTCGCATCTGAAATCAACACCGGGCAGTTACAATTTTGATAAGCTGGTTGAGGCATTGCGTGAGGTTAGAGATGTGTTTTGCGAAGCCTAGTAAAGCCTAGTGTAGTTATAGAGCGACTTGGTCGATTTTGAATTTCTAAGGATGATGGTATAATATAAATTGTTGTAAAGTTGTATAATATTAATATAGGGTCGAATGTTAAGAAGAAACAAGAATAAGAGTAAGAATGAATAATGAATATAATAATATATAGAGTAATAGAGTATATGGAGGTGGTATGTCTGTGGAAGACCCCTTGAGTTATTTGTGGAACATTCTAGCGATTGTCTTTTTACTCATGCTTTCAGCGTTTTTCTCTGCTTCGGAGACGGCACTGACATCTGTAAGTAGATTTAAGCTAAGGAATCTTGTAAAGAATAAAGAAAGTG
>DPIB01000203.1:0-232 GCA_003522805.1 Fervidobacterium sp.
CAAAACGCTGAATCTGCTTGATGGCATCGTCCTGCGCATCGACAGGAACGCTTCTATTGATAGTACGCACCGCGCTTGTCAGTCGATCCAGCAGAAGAACCTCCTCAAACGATTTCCTCTCCGCCCGCTCCCCATCCGGCGCAATATCGGGACCGGCAAGGTACTGGTAGCCGTTTCCCTCAAGGAGTTCGATGGCAAATTCTTCGATTTCAGATTCGGTGATTCTGGAAGC
>DPIB01000203.1:348-3190 GCA_003522805.1 Fervidobacterium sp.
TTCGGTGATTCTGGAAGCCATTTTGCCCTCTTTTTGTCTCATCTATGAGACATATCTCGTTTTGTGTCTCACAAAATGCATTTTATGAGACACAAACAGTCTTGCGTCTCATTGTTAAGGCGCCTCATAATTTCACCCTTACCTCTCCGCTCATAAGTTTGGGCAGCAAAGTATCACGAAGTTTTTCGAGAGTGAGGATTTGAGAAGAATTAATATCAATTTTTTTATACAACTCATTTAAATAAACTAGGTTATCCTGAATCGAATCTCGATGTTTTGGCAATAAAAAGGTAAAGCTTTTGATCATAGGTTTAGTAATAAAATCAATTACACTTCCTTGATGCCCACTTGTTATCTCAGAAAGATAATATTTCATTAATGTTAATAAAAAGCCGAAATAGACTGGATCGTATGGTATTAAAACGTATGTACGCTGATATGCTTCAAATTTCCCAACACAATGCTTGATATTGAAGTCACCATTTCCTGCAAGCAATATTGCTGGACCATCAAAGCTATAAGTCGGGGCCCACAAAGTTCTTTTAGAACAAGTAAAAAAAGGATATGATCCATCATCTGTAGCAAAATTAGCATCTTTTTCCCCTGTTATCACTGGGAAAAAATCTCCAAGTGTTACTTCCTCCCACTGCTCATCTGCCTCCTCAATAAACCACTGCCGAAACAGTGCCTCTGCCATCTGCTCCAATGTCTGATTTTCCCGGTCAAGCAAGTCTATCTTGTCGTCAAGGCTTCCAAGCACAGAGGCAATGGCGTGCTGCTCTGGGAGAGGGGGGAGTAGGAGATTAATATTCTCAAAATCAGTCTTGTTTAAGATAGGAACGGCTGTACCTTTACCGCCAAGGCTATGTAATGTCTCGTACAAATCAACGGTAAGGTAGTAAAGGTAATCTTCTTCTACAGTAGATTTATTTGGAATAATCGCATTAATTTGCTGATTGGTGACACATGGTACAGCATTAACAACACTTTTACCCATATCTGAACCAATACATGTCACTAAGACAGAAGAAGAAGGAAGTAATCTGTTTCTTTGCCGCTCTGCACCAATCTGAGAAAGTTTTCTTATGCTGGAATACGCCTTTTTTCTATAATTTTTATAATCTGATGGCGTGATGAAAAGGGTATCACTACCCCAATCTTCAGGATTGTCTTTCGATGGTGTTGTACCTGTAATTATTTTACCAACATCCCCCAGCTTGCATTCCCTCCACCCCTCCGGTATTCTGTCAGTCATCACGCCTCTCCTTCTACACGCAGATCCAGGTCGAGTACCGACAGTCTTTTCCCTCCGCAGTTGCTGTCCAGAGTTCCATTGCACTGGTGGCAGTAGTAAATGGTCTTCAGGTATTTCTTTTCAAGAAGCTCTGGGATGATGTCTGATGTGTTTTCATCGGGATATAGCTCCTCGTAAAAGTGGTACAGTCCCTTTGTGCCTTTTCTGGAATTGCACTGCTTGCATGCCCATATCTGGTTGTGTATACCCTGGATGCGGTCGCAGGTGGGGCAGCTTTCATTGATATGGAGCGACCGTGGCACAATGTGTTCCCAGCTCAATCCGCTGGTACTGCCGCAGTAGATGCATTGCTTTTCCATTTCCAACAGTTGTCGGTCTTCCCGCAGTATCTCAGACCATTTCTTTTCATCGTTTTTCAATTCGCGAAAGGTTGTCTTTATAAAACCATACGATTTTGCCTTTGCATCCGGACCAAAGGCGCTCTTTGCGATGATCTTTGCATATTGATAGTAGATAAGGTCTCGTATTGTCTGTACTTCTCTATCAGGCATCCAGCGCCTCCAGCTGAATATGTTTTATAGGGCATGCACAGCGCCTGTGCATTCTCCAGAGGGTATGCACAAATTTATTACTTTTTTGTGCACTCTTGATATTTTCTATCATTTTGTCACCTTGAGCTTTGCAAGCATTTCAACCGCTCTTATATCCATCTTTGAGAATGCAAACCATTTTTTGCCAAGGTCTTTCAGAGAGGCACCAAAATGATAGAGGTCAGTTTCGTCTATGATAATGAACCGATCATGTGCTGCGCTAAATTTCTTAAATTCAATAGATGGATATTGCTCATTGAATTTTTGCACATCTTGAATCAATGATTTTGAAGGATTCTGAGTATATAGGATAACTTTGACACCATTTTTTCGTTTCGTAAGAAGAATAAGGACAGTCTCATCAAGATAGTTGTCAATGATAATTATTGACTTTTGTGCGCTCTTAAAGAGATTAGTAACAAAAATATAGGCATCAAATATTTGCCCATCGTAAAAGATGCCTTGCTTTGGTTGAATTTCCTTTGATTCTATCGCTGTTAAAACTTTTTCCATTTTTTTCTCAGTCTCAAGCTGTTTTAGTTCCAATGTATCTAGCCTTTCAAAGACCTGAGCATTAGCTAATATGAACTTTCTCATAGCAACAAATGCATTTATTATTTTTATGCTCATCTCTATCGCAACATCTGTTCTTAACACCGCAGATAACATTGCCACACCCTGCTCTGTAAATGCATAGAGAAGAGTTCGTCTGCCTCCCCATCTTGAGGTCGCAAATTGCGATTTCAAGTTTGATGTTGAACTCGCTATATCAAAATGCGATTTCAAGGTTGCAAATTCACTTTTAGTCAATTGAAAGCAGAAAGATTCAGGAAACCTTTTTTTATTACGTCTTACCTGTTCGTTTATTCTTCTAACCTCTACTCCATAGCATGCCGAAATATCTTCATCCAGCATCACCTGTACTCCACGAATTGTGTATATCCTGTTTTGAATATCTTCAACGGACACAAGTTCGTTTTCACTCATTTTATCTCAA
>DPIB01000124.1 GCA_003522805.1 Fervidobacterium sp.
ATGGAACTAGACAAGTCAGTCGAAGAATTTGCTGCCTACTTAGAAGAAAGCAGAGCTGAAATAGAGTCTGTTCTTATCAGGATCAAGGAATTCACAGATACTATTGAAGGGATAACAAGTTCCACTACACAACTTGCAGATCTAACAGAAACTCTCTCAAAGCTTACCGAACGGATAACTGAGATTTCGGATAATATAACTGTACTTGCCATAAATGCTTCGATTGAAACAAGTAAACAGGACATAGACAGAGATGGTCTTGCACGAATTGCCGAAATGATAATGGACTTATCTAATTCGACAAGGACACTTTCAAAGGAAGCAAAATACTCATTGAACAACGTCGAAAGAGTTGTTACATCAACAGTGCTTATAACCGAGAAAATCTCTAAGGATCTAGCTTCTGTCAGAGGGTCTCTTGATGCAGTAAACCAGGTGACAAGTGCTTCAACCACAAACGTTGATAGACTTGCAAGAATCTCCAGAACGACACACGAGGCAGTTGAACAACTTTACTCAGGCGTTGAACAATTTGAAGATGCCATAAATAAAATAAGGGATGAAGTGCAGAGATTTTCAGAATCGATAAATAAAATAGTTCTGTAGTACCATATAATGGCATCAGAGTATTAAAGCATTAGAGGATAAGAAAGGGGAAAGTATGCTATGGAAAGTTTTGAATTCTTTGAATACTCACCTACGTACAGACAGATGATGATTTTGCAGGCATTGAGCGAGAACATATCGATACAATCGGAAATAGCATTGAGGGCAGGTATAGTACCCTCCCTTGTGAACAAATATCTCAAAACCTTCCTCGAAAAGGGACTTGTGGAAAAGGATAAAAGCAGATATAAGTTAACAAACGATGGGTTAGTAGAACTCAACTATTTGAGACTTGCCTATCTTTCGGAAATATCAGAACTATACAAAAGCATTGAATTAAAGTTCCAGGATCTATTCCTAAAACTGACTGGGAAACGAGACATTGCCATATACGGTGCAGGCGTAGTCGGAAGAATGATAGAAAGGTTGATAACGTCTCGCTCTTCGTTCAACGTAGTATCGTTCATAGATGACAATAAGGAAAAGATTGGCACAAGAATAGAGGGCATACCAGTACTACCACTTAATTCCGTGTTGCATGTTGATGCCGTGATAATAGCTTCTTTCAAAAACGCTGAAGTAATGAGCAAGAAAGCGCTAGATTCTGGACTTAGAAATGTCTATTCTGTACAGTTCGTTGATAGTAAATTAAGGTTAATTTGGAGAGGGTAAGCGAATATGGAATACTTTGACAAAATGTTTAAAGGGATCGACGAAGATCTTAAAAGGGAATTCTTGGATATCAAGGAACTACATGATAAGGGTTTTCAAGAGTATAAAGATGAGTTCACAGATGTATTTTGGAAGGTCTATATCGCTGTTGCAGAATGTATAACAGAAGACTCTCCAACTGAGCAAAAACTACTCCTTCGTCTGGGACTAGTAGATCCTAGGTATTTATCTAAAGATGATTTAGAGAGAATAAAGGAGACTTTTTCAAGGGATGACAGCGATATATTCTACTATGTTGATGAATGGCTTATCGCAATCAAAAGTGGAAAGATACCCCCTTCAACTTTTGAAGATGTCATTCAAGAAACACATGTCCAGAGAACCCTGGATGTTTCTTGTTTGGAAAAAGAGTATGAAAGAAAGGTATTCGAACGTACAGTTGAAGAGGAAAAACTCAAAGATTTAGTGAAAGGAATACAAGCAAAAGGCCCTTATACAAAAGGGATTTATGTGATATTTGATGAAGTAATCAGATCTGTAGGAAACCTTAAACGAATGGACAATGAAATAAAGAATCTCTATGAGACCATCAAAAAGGCAAACGAGCAAGAGCAGAATATAAGAAGCGATAAAAGTGATGCTCAAAGAAAACCTGGTGATGAAGGGAAAGAAGCTCTATTTACAGAACCTCAAGTTGTTCGGCAGATGATAAGAAAAACAGTGGGGAAAGTTGGAATTCAGTACCCTGTTTTGATATCAAATTACCTAAAAGACATCAATCAAATATTATCTAAGAGATTTCTATCTGGAATATTTGAGGAGTTCAAGACTATTGATTCTACAACTTTAAGTAGGAGTGTGCGCGGTGCTAACGTATACATGCCACCGTATGTTGTTTTGGTTCCTGGATACGGGGAGCAGGGTTTTTGCTGGGAACCTATCGAAGGGACAAATATATACGGACGTGGAAGATTGGTGGTACCCATATTTTCAAAAAAAGGGACAGATCCCTTCTTTCAAGCATTTGGAGAGTACAGATGGAAACTGGATAAAGAAATGTCATTTGGAAGGTGGATGGAAGAGGGTCTAACAGGAGAGTACTACCAATATCTAGAACAGAAACAGTTCAAAGGTAACCCTGCCGAGCCCTTTGTAAGAGACTACATCATGTGGGTCACAAAAGAAGTCAAGGGAATCCAAAAGCTTGAGAAAGGTATTCGAAACATGTTTTGGAGGTATATCCCGTTCGATGATCGAATAAAAGAGGGACTTTCGAAGGTAAGCTATGTATACCACCAGCTCTGGGAAAAGGATTTGAGAAAGAAAAGCAGTCAACAAAAATAACAAAAAATAGAGAATCCAAAATGCGTGAATCCGAGACTAGAAAAGGCAGGTGTTGTTTAGTGAGGAAATCGTCGAAAAAGATCATATTACTTGTAGTAGTCACAATGGCAATAACGATTGGAATGTTCTTCTTCTTGAAAGAAGTCTTTGCAGGAGACATAATCCTAAGGGAGTACGTCTTCAGAATAGGAAATTTCGAGCTTAAATGGTACAGCCTCATGATTGCAATTGGTATACTGGTATGTTATTTCCTTGCGCGAAAGCGATTGAGTGACTATCCGATAAAACCTGAAGACCTAGATGAAGGCTTGTTTTGGGGAATAATTGCTGGGATAATTGGAGCGAGAGCATACTATGTTATCTTTAACTGGGATTATTATTCAAGATATCCCTCTGAAATATGGAAGACCTGGCATGGGGGTCTAGCAATTCACGGTGCTATATTTGCTGTTCTGATTATGTTGTTTATATATTCTAAAGCAAAGGGATATTTCAAATTCGTCCACGCAACAGATCTCTTCACCTCGGTCTTACCATTAGGTCAAGCAATAGGCAGGTGGGGAAACTTCTTTAACTACGAAGCATATGGACGCCCAACGATGGTCCCTTGGAAGATGTTCGTTCCACCTGAAAAACGGATGCCAGGATTTGATGTCAACAGGTATTTTCACCCAACCTTTCTGTACGAAAGTCTTTGGAACCTCGCAGTTTTTCTCTTTCTATTCTTTTACGTTGAAAAAAGGAAACAATCATATGGAGAAACAACGGCATTATATCTGATACTGTATTCGATCGGAAGATTTTGGATTGAGTCGCTCAGATTAGATAGCCTAATGGCTGGTCAACTAAGAACAGCACAGGTTGTAAGCATAGTCATGATAATCATCGGTGCTATATGGTATGCTTACCTCATTGGGAGAAGAAAAACCGTCTCTACAAATGCCACTAATAATGCTGATGATGACAACGATTTAGGCGAAAAGCAATAGCCATTGCCTGACTGGTTGTAAAATCTTTGTAACACATAAAACGATTTACATAGGTTCACAGGTCTAAAATATTGAAGCGAAAATAACACCGTGAATTACTTTTTATATATCCAAGCTAACATCATCTTTCAAATTAAGGGGGGATTCAATGGAAAACACGGATAAGGTCTTCAGTTACGTGAAGTATGAACGAGAACTGGAAACTGAGTACAGAAGAAAGCTATCCGAAGCTAAACGAAAGAGTGATGTAAGGAAGGTTTTCTACGAATTTCTGTTCAAATTGCTCACAAAAGTCCAACCAGATTTGCCCAACTATCTGCAGGAAGACATAAAGTTTGACGAGAAGGAATTTAGCTATTCATTCACTGGGGAACTTGAAAGGATCATCAACGAACTCTCAGCTAACAGTGATTTGAAAGCAATAATCGACAGAATGTTTGAGGTAGCAAAACATAGGTACATGAAAATAGCTCAAGATGAAGACGTAGACTATTTTAGATTGAATAAATCAGGTTACTAATTATCTCCCTCTCCCCATCCCCTTAAAGATAACATTACCCCCCGCAGTGCGGGGGGGTTTTTATACAACTTCCAATTTCATCTCTTCAATGACCAATCCTCCGTTTTTCGCATCGATAAAACTTATCTTACCCCTCCCTGGAAATTGCAGATATTTTACCCACAATCCGTCATTCATAGTCTTTATCAGTGCTCCATCTTTATTGATCTTCAATATTTGCCCAATTTCTGTTGTCCTTAACAAACTAGTCGGAATCTCTTCGATACCGCATGCACCGAAGAGCTTCACCACAAATTTACCCATTCTTGCTCGTGCACCAGGTGTTGGATCATAAGCACGTATCTTATTACGTACGACTATAGCTGGTTTTGAAAAATCAACATACAGGTCTTCTTTCGTTATCTTCGGCGCATAGGTCGCTAACGAATGATTTTGAGGAATCAGCGGAAGGGGATACTTAATCAAGAACTCCTTCAACAACTGTGTGCCATGGTGTATCATCCTTTCGTAAACCTGGCCAAACGTCTCGCATTCATCGATCTCAAAGGTACTTTGCAGTGCAATGTCTCCTTCATCCATACCCTCTGAAATCTTGAAAATCGTTATACCAGTGACCTTATCTCCATTCTCTATTGTGCGTTGCATTGGCGCAGGTCCACGATACTTTGGGAGCAAAGAAGTATGAACATTATAAAATGGGATGCTATCCAAAAATGGGTTCTTTATCAATCTTCCATATGCCACAACAATTCCGATTTCAGGCTTGTATTCCTCTATGATTTCCATACCTTCTCTATTCAAATTCGAAGGTTGAAAGACTGGGATACCATACTTCATCGCAACCTCTTTGACTGGTGTTGGTAACAATCTTTGACCACGACCGCGTGGTTTATCCTTTTGAGTTATCACTGCGATCACATCAAAATTATTTTTCACTAAATCCTCTAGGTAAAAAGCAGAGAATTCTGGTGTACCCATGAACAGAATCTTCATCAAAATCGAGCACAGGAAACTCCATCTTCTACAAGGTGGAGAGGAATGTGCTCCTCCCTCCTTTCAAACATCAGAGTTCTTGAGAGTTCTTGACCTTTCTACCAACCTTAGTTTTTTGTAATTTGCGCTACCGTGTATCTTTTCCCCTTCAAGTGTCCTTATCGAAAAATACCCACAGTTCCTTAATCCAGATATTATACTCCCTTATACCTTCGTATTCTATACTTTCTCTACTTTGTCCAGCCAATCCCCCTAAGCAGAGTATTTATTAAGACTATTAGATTATATCACGTAACTTTGTGATATAATAAAATCGGTCAACTTGAATTTACAACAGCATAATTAGGAGGGGATTTCAATGAAGAAAAGGGTAGTGTTTACAGTTTTAGCCGTAGTACTAGTATTCAACACGCTCGTTTTGGGAAGCATCATCGGGCAAGAAATGAATGACAAGTTCTACGATGCGAGAAAGACGCGGAGTGTTCCAAAGATGTTGGCATTGATCAAAGCCATAGAAGTAATTCCGAATTATGACAAAGACCCAATGTTACTAACAGTTCTTGCAGATTGCTATCTTGAATATGCGGACTGGGGTGCGACATCAAACGAAAAAGAAGAAAAACTAGGAAAAGCTAGATCTTTTGCCGAAGCAGCGATAAAGCTAGACCCGAAAAGTGGAAGGGCCAACTACATTGCTGGCGCTTCGATAGGAAGACTGGCACAATACAAAGGAATCGTCCAAAGCCTTTTCATGCTTGGCGACTTTGATAAATACATCGATACGGCGATAAAACTACTCGACGAAAACGACGAAGAAGGTAGACTTTACAAGACATTTGCCTACATTGCATCTGGAATGCGCTATCGGGACGTTCCGTGGCCGTTGTACAACTACAAAAAATCAGAAGAGTTACTCAATCAAGCACTCAAACTCACGCCCAACTATTCAAATATATATCTCGAACTAGGATATCTCTATCTGAAAACAGGAGAAAAAGATAAAGCGAAAGAGATGTTTCAAAAGGTAATGACTACTCCTGCCCATCCAAAATTGACAGGAGCACACGAGGATGCAAAGAAACTAGCAAAGGCTGAACTCGACAAGCTCAAATAAACAGTTTATTACTAATTAGGAGGCATCAATTTGACCGTCACTTGTATAGGTAAGCTGAACATCGATATGTTCTTTCCTGTTTCGGAAGTTCATATAAACCAAAATCATATCTCAAAGCAGATAGATATTTCAATTGGTGGAAAGGGTGCGAACGTTGCAGTCGCACTTTCAAAACTGGGCATAGAATCGCATCTGATTGCTAGTGTCGGAAAAGATGAATTTGGAATATTTGCATACGACAAATTGCTAGAATTCAATGTTGTCCCTCATCTGATAAAACAGCCCAAGAATGGTGTAAGAACCGGGATAACATTCATAGTCGTAGATTGCAACGGCAACAATACGATGTTCAACTATTTGGGTACAAATATACTGCTTTCGAAACAAAACTTGAGCACATACAAAGATCTACTTACCAACTCAGACATAGTATTTCTGCAAGCCGGGCTTTGTGAAGATATTCTTGAATACTTGATAGATAACAAGGCAACGATCTTCCTCGAATACACCGAACGCATAGATGAAAAATTGGTTGCTGGTGTAAAATACGCCTCACTCAACGAGCATGAACTGCTCTACGTGTCTGGAAAAGATGATCTTGACAGTGCTGCTGAGCATCTGATCAACATCGGCATAGAACATATCTTCGTTAAATTGGGTGGTAAGGGAAGTATGTACATCTCGAAAGATGAAAGAATTTGTGAACAGCCTTTGAAGATCGAGCCGATAGACACAACGGGTGCTGGAGATTCATTCACGGCAGGATGTATATACGGCATATTGAACAACTTTACCCACAAAGAGACGTTGATATTTGCAAATACGTGTGGAGCCATCACTTGTACACGTAAAGGAACAACGGAAGCGTTCCCAACAATCGAAGAAGTCAACAATTTCAAGATTGCATAGACTAAACTATGCATAACAAAACCGGGCATTAAATGCCCGGTTTTGATCTGAAAGATTAAGGGTGTGATTTATAAGTTGAATGGCCACATTGCGTGTGACTGATTACATGCTATTTCTCCAACTTTCCATCTGAATCCAACTTCAAAACGTATGCATCGACGTCATGCGCACCAAGTAGGGATGTTCTGCCTGCAACGATGTATCCTTCGTCCGTCGTTTGTTGGATGCAATATGCTATATCGGTACTATTCCCTCCGTACGTTTTTTGCCACGTTAAATCTCCATCTGAGTTTAACTTCAGAATATATGCATCAGCACCACCAGCCCCGAATGAGTATGTATATCCTCCAACGATGTACCCACCATCTTTCGTTTGCTGAACAGAATAAGCATAATCGCTTTCGGTCCCACCGAATGTTTTTTCCCACGTTAGATTTCCATTTGAATCCAGCTTCAGAACGTACACATTGTCATTGCCTGCTCCAGATGATTGGGTGTTCCCAACGACGATGTATCCACCATCATTCGTTTGCTGGATGGAATACGCCACATCGATACTGGTTCCTCCATACGTCTTCTGCCACACCAGTCCACCATCTGCATCCAATTTCAAAATATAAACATCTATAATGCCTGCATCAAACGAGTACGTATATCCTGCAACGATGTATCCACCATCTTCAGTTTGCTGGATGGAATATGCTCTGTCCGGAAGTTCCCCACCGAATGTTTTTTCCCATTTCAGTTCTCCATCTGAATTGAGCTTCAAGATGTAGACATCATCGTCACCGTTACCAGACGATTTTGTGTACCCGGCCACAATGTATCCACCATCACTCGTTTGCTGGATGGAATACGCCATGTCGATATTGGTTCCTCCATACGTCTTCTGCCACACCAGTCCGCCATCTGCATCCAATTTCAAAATATAAACATCTATAATGCCTGCATCAAACGAGTACGTATATCCTGCAACGATGTATCCA
>DPIB01000077.1 GCA_003522805.1 Fervidobacterium sp.
TGGTACATGTATCATCCCCCACATACAGAAGTGGGAGTCTTCTTGCAGGAGAATGATAAACTGGAGGGAATTTATGGTGAATGTAAGAATTTTAGGTGATCCTGTGCTCAGGAAGAAAGCGGAGCCAGTGACGGATTTTTCGATAGTGAGGTCACTAATCGAGGAATTGAAAATTCTTATGTATCAAGAAGATGGAGTAGGATTAGCTGCCCCACAGCTTGGTATATCTTTAAGATTTTTTGGAATGGATGATGGTACAGGATTCAAGATGATAGTGAATCCGGAAATACTGGAGAGAGCTGACGAAAAGGAAACAGGCGAGGAAGGTTGCCTCAGTATTCCCAACGTCTTTGCCGATATAGAAAGAAGCAGATGGGTGAGAGTGCGTTATCAAGATGAGCATGGTTCATATCATGAAGAATTGTTACAGGGCTATAGTGCTCGGATATTTCAACATGAATATGATCACTTGGACGGTATACTCTTCATAGATCACCTCGATTCGAAAGCAAGGACAGCCCTTTCACAGCAGTTGAAGAAGATAATGGAAGGAAGAAAAAAATATCAAGAGAAATAAGCAATTAGAAACAAATGAGTTTAACAAAAAACCGACAGTTGAAAATATTAGAAAAATAAGTATGGTGTATTTTCAGAATAAGAGATGGAAAGAGAAAAGAAATTCGAAACAGAATTCACTGTGAAGTACAGCATTGATATAATGAGCCAAATTGCAGAAGTGCCTTCAGCACTTCTGCTTTTTCAGGCATTTGCATATCTGCATATTTCCTCTGCCCACTGCGTACTTTACGATAGGCAAAGTGTGATATAATACCATCGAAGCATGATAAGTTGTGATAAGTATGTTCAAAACAGTCAAAAACTAACTTAGCCATCTAAGTAAAAAACGAGTGCTTAGTCTTAGACTGATTAATAGACTGATTAAGAAAATATTAGCGTCTTAACCATCTATCTCACCAAAGTAGAATGAGTACAGTAGTAAACCGTTTGACTGGAGAATACGAGGGGAGGTCTACAGAATGAAAGATCATATGTTTGAGTACAGGAAATGGCTTGAAAGTCCTTACATCGACGAGGAAACAAAAGAAGAACTCAGGCAGATTGCTGATAACGAAGAAGAGATAAAGGAAAGGTTCATGCTCGAGCTAGAATTTGGGACTGCTGGTTTGCGTGGCAAGATAGGTGCTGGTAACAACCGAATGAACATATATACTGTCTCAAAAGCAACGCAAGGACTTGCGCAATATATACTTGACTGTGGTCAGGAATATGCAAAGAGGGGAGTAGTCATCGCTTACGATGTTAGAAGAATGTCAAAAGAATTTGCAAGAACAACCGCTCAGGTACTTGCTGGTAACGGTGTGCAAGTTTATTTGTTTGAAGATATTAGACCAACCCCTATACTTTCTTATTCAGTGAGACATTTGAAGACTGCATCTGGTGTAGTAATAACTGCTAGTCATAATCCACCCGAGTACAACGGCTACAAGGTATATTGGGAAAAAGGCTCTCAAATAATGGATAACATCGCTGAACCAATTGAGGAGAATATCAAGAGAATAGAAGATTTCGGAGAGATAAAGAAGATGGATTTTGACGAAGCAATCCAAAATGGGCTCATAAAAATTGTCGGTAAAGAGATAGATAAAGCGTACTTTGAAAAAGTACTTTCTCTAGCACTCTGTGATGAGATAGATAAGGACATTGGAATCATCTATACGCCACTACATGGGACCGGTGGAAGGTTCGTTAATCATGTGTTAGATAAGAGAGGATTTACGAATTACTTCATCGTACCAGAACAACTTGAACCAAACGGAGAGTTCCCAACCGTAAGCTATCCAAATCCTGAAGACCTGAAAGCATTTGAACTAGCTCTGAAATATGCAAAAGAAAAAGACGCGGACCTCATTTTAGCAACAGACCCCGATGCAGATAGGAATGCCGTTATGGTCAGACACGGTGGGGAATATGTGCCATTGAACGGTAATCAGACGGGAGCCCTTTTAATAGACTACATCCTTTCTCAAAGAAAGGCTAGAAGGATACTTCCAAACAATGGCATAATCATAAAATCCATAGTTACTGGTGACCTCGGACGAATGATAGCAAAACAATATGGTGTGGAAACGTTTGAGACCCTGACAGGATTCAAAAACATTTGTGGGTTGGAAAATGAACTTGAAGATAGATATTCGTTCCAATTTGGTTATGAAGAGAGTATAGGATATGTAACAGGCGATTTTGTGAGAGATAAAGATGGAATAATGATGTCGATGCTCATTTCAGAAATGGCTGGTTATTACAAGAAACAAGGCAAGACACTTATAGAAGTACTTGAAGGACTATACAAGAAATTCGGTTACTACCTAGAAGACAACTTCTCGCTTGTGTATGAGGGTATCAAAGGCATGGAAAAAATAAGAAGAATCATGGAGACCTTCAGAAAGCGCTATCCAAAAGAGGTAGGAGTGTTACAGCTTGTTCAGTACATTGATTATAAAGGAAGAAAGATATATGACAAGGATGGTCATGAGATCGGTAAAGTAGAATCCCACATCCCATCATCAAATGTACTGAAGTTTGTCTTTAGTGATGGCTCTTGGTATGCAATAAGGCCATCAGGCACCGAACCAAAACTCAAGATCTACATCTACAGTGTTGATAGAGTAAAATCAGAAGCCATAAGGAAGCTGGGCATTATAAAAGAGGCGATATTAAAGAGAGTAGCGGTAGCTTGAGAGACTGATCTATAAATTTTCATCGATTCCTTTTCAATTTCTTTCTATATAGACCTTTTTTGTTGACAAAATCTACCGCAGTGG
>DPIB01000018.1 GCA_003522805.1 Fervidobacterium sp.
CAGAAGTTGGAGTCTCCTCGCCAGCTACGATGAATGTCTATTGTAATCCTTGTCAGTTCTTGGATTTTACATCCACAATTGGTACACCTGGCAAGTTGTCTTTGAGCTCCCGTATAATCGATGCGGAATCGAGTAAATAACCATTTGGAGAAAGTGGATTAACGGTGATACCTATGATGTTAGAAGTTTTCAGGACTTTTATGTTTGGCTTATATTTATTGTAAGCTTCCTGAGATACAAATATCCTAGTGAAGTCACGAACGATTATTTCTTTATCTCTCAGATACCTCAGGACAGAATCGGTCAATGCACCGGAAATGTAGATCTTCTTAAAATTCTTTTCAAGCGTTTCGAATTGTGGGATATTCAGTGCCGATTCAAAAGGTGCCTTATTCCATTTTTTGCCATCTACTGAAACGTAGATACCAGATAGATCTTTGAGAACATTTGCTGCCTCATCATCGACAGTTGGTAACGTCGCAAGACTATAGACATATTTTGTATGCCTTATTATTTCATTCTTATTCAATGAGTAGGCTGCTCCTGTTGCAAGTATTATACCATCAGCAACAAATGGTGTTGCCTGACTGAATCTCGAGAGTGCGCCGTCTATTATCGTTATATCTGAGTATCTAAGCATAAAGGCTACCACGCTTTCCATCCACTCGATAATCGGAGGACCGGAAATCACTACCTTACCACTCTCTAATGCCCTTGCTATGACAATTCTTCCAGTTGCGGTCGATTGAAAAGACACGCTGAGGATTTCTGACAACACCTTTCGCCTCTTGAAGAAATGTTCTGTTGTTGTATATACAAATCCCTCTTCAACATAGACGGACGGTTTGAGAATCCCGTAAACAAGGTCTGTCTCTTCACCGTCCGTTCCTATAGAGGTAATGGAAATCTTTTTTCGTCCCTTCAAATGCTTGACTACGAAATTGAGTGTCTCTGTCTTTCCCGTGTTTTTCTCTAAACCTATGATAGCCACTGTCCGCAACCGTTCAGCAGTTTCGATGATTCTTCTCACATCTTCGTCATGCATGTCAAGTCCGTTGGAATTGTTTACGCCTGTTGAAATCATCATCTATCAAACCTTTACCAGAGCCTCTCCTTCAATAGCATTTTCACCATTTGGCTTTACTACAAGTGTTTCGAGTAACACTCTTCTCTTCTCGGGGTCGATTTCTTTCACTACCAATTGAACGGTCACTTCTTCACCAACGTAAACTGGCCTTTTGAACTTTGCGTTCTGCATGAGATATATAGTACCAGCGCCTGGAAATTCCATACCGATAACTGAAGAAACGATTCCAAGCGACAAGATACCATGTGCAATACGTCCACCAAACATTGTGCTTTTTGCGAATTCTTCGTCGAGGTGGATGGGATTCTTGTCTCCGGTTGCCTCTGCGAAAAGTTTTATCATCTCGTCTGTGACCGTTCTTTTTACTTCGTAGGTTTGACCAACGTACATTTTCTCAATATCCATTTCATCACTCCTTTTTTTCTTTCCATGCTTTGATACGCTCATGCCTTTCTAGATGAGCGGGCTCTATGCTGATTTTCTTGTCTGTAAACAATTTTGCAACGCCCGAGAATTTGTACTTCTCTTTATATTCACTATCATCAACATCGCTTTCGATATCTTCTGGTTCGTGGTAAGCAACGATGACACCTTCATAGTTCCTTAGTATTACAGTATGATCAGACATTGAGACAACATAGTTTGGCATGACTCTGATCTTCCCTCCGCCAGCTGGTGCATCAACAACGAAGGAAGGAACACAGAACCCCGATGTATGACCAATTAACGCCTCGATGATTTCGATACCTTTTTTGACTGATGTTCTAAAGTGCGTTAAACCTTGTGACAGATCACATTGATATATGTAGTAAGGTCTGACTCTGATCTTTACAAGTTGATGCACCAGTTCCATCATTATGTAAGGGCTGTCGTTTACTCCACGTAATAGGACTGATTGATTTCCAAGTGGAATACCGGCATCAGCCAACATTTCACACGCACGTGTCGATTCTGGTGTTACTTCTTTTGGATGATTGAAATGGGTATTTATCCAAATTGGGTGATATTTTTTCAGCATATCTGTTAATTCTGGGGTAACTATCTGCGGTAAAACGACAGGTGTCCTCGTGCCTATCCTTATTATTTCGACGTGTTTTATTTTTCTGAGCTCTTTAAGCACGTATTCGAGCATTTCTATACCAACAAGCATTGCATCTCCACCAGACAAAAGGACATCTCTAACCTGTGGTGTCTCCCTTATATATTCTATCATAGCGTCTATCTCTTCTTTACTCCTAGATTTGTCATGCTGACCCGCAAACCTTCGTCTCGTACAATGTCTGCAGTACATTGAACACATATCTGTTACAAGCATCAGTACCCTGTCTGGATACCTGTGAGTTAGTCCGCGAACCGGAGAATCTTCATCCTCATGGAGTGGGTCTATCATATCCCATGGAGATGTGTAGAGTTCTTTTGCAGTTGGCACTGCTTGACGTCTGATTGGGCATTTTGGATTGTCCTTATCCATAAGTGTTGCATAGTACGGTGTTATTGCCATTCTTAATGTTTTAAGTGCATCCCTTGCGCCTTCTTCTTCCTCAGGCGTTAAGCTTATCACCTGTTTCAGTGTATCGACGTCCATTATCCTGTTTCTCAACTGCCATTTCCAATCGTTCCATTCTTCCTCTGTAACATCTTTCCACAGAGGTATTTCTTTAAAATACCTCGCCATGATCATTCCTCCCTTATCTCGAGAATTAGATGTACAGTTTTTCAAATAACTGTCTTATCTCTTTTGATTCCCTGAGTATGTTAAGAGCAACTTCAGCATGCCCCTTTGTGTATCCATTGCCAATCATCATTGTTACATCCTTTCCAACGCCTTCAGCACCAAGTGCTGCCCTTGTGAACGATGTGGCCATACTGAAGAAATAAACAATACCTTCATCTTTAGTAATCAGTATCGATGACATCTCAGTTGCTGGTACGTTAACGTTGTTTATAACTACATCGCAGTATTTCCCGCCTGTGATTTTCATAACTTTTTCGTACACTTCCATAGGTTTCGTTGCATCAGCAACAACAACATAATGAGCAAGCCCTAACTCTTCAATCCGTCTAGCATTGTCTGGGGAATATTCTACAACTATGACCTTTCCATCTTTACCAACACCTTTCATTGACTCGTATGCACAAAGCACACCAGATTTTCCACCACCACCGATGATGCAGACTGTCATACCAGGTTTGACAAGCTTTTGCGTCTGTGCGGGCGCACCTGCAACGTCTAGTACGGCAAGTGCCAATTTCTCCGGTATATCGTTAGGCAATTTTGCATAGATACCACTTTCAAATAATATGGCTTTGCCCTTGATATCTACTTGATCAGTATCTGCATTTACTTTCAATATCTCGTCAATTCTCAAAGGCGTAAGTGAGAGTGACACTAAAGTAGCTATCTTATCTCCAACTTTCAAGTCCGTCGGAAAATCTGGCCCTATCTCTTCGATTGTCCCTATAAGCATGCCACCTGAACCTGTAACAGGGTTCTGAAGTTTACCTCTTTCGTTTACGATCTTCAAAATCGTTTCCTTTATGCATTCTATGTTTCCATTACAAGACTCCTCGATCTGTGTAAAACTTGCAGAATCCACGTTCAAAGTCTTAACATCGATTAGCATTTCATTTGTGTATATTTCCATCGTGTTGTCTATTTTTAAAGCTGCCTGTGGTAATGTACCTTTTGGTTCTATCACTCTGTGTGTACCGAATGGGCATCCCTTAATGTTTTTCATACGTTTTTACCTCCTAATACCCAAATATTCTCTTGCTTCATCTGGTGTTGCTATCGGTCTGTCGACTTCTTTGGCAATTCTTGCAACCCGTTCGACGAGTTGAGCATTCGATTTTGCAAGCTCACCTTTTCTATAGTATATGTTGTCTTCAAAAC
>DPIB01000180.1 GCA_003522805.1 Fervidobacterium sp.
CTCAAGAAGAAGGATATAAAGAATTTCAAATCACATTTTAAAAAAATATTTCCGGAACTTGAAAAGACGAATGAAGATGCGGCTAGAATATTTAAGCCATTAGTTGCACATCTTTCCGAGACGGACATTGATACATTCAAACAACTGATACCAGATATCGAAATGCTGTTGAACTTTGCGGCGCAGGAAGGAATAATGTTGGACATTATAGAAATAGTTAGCAAGGATTTGGAAGCGGGGAGAATGATCAACCCGGATGTCTATGCTCCCTTCTTAAAATCGAGATTTGAAAAGCTTCTTCTTAAAAGACTTTCTTCGAGTAGTGAAGAAGATCTAATTATCGAGTATTTTTTGGGTGAAGACAAGATTGAAGCTATCAAAAAATATGGCGTAGATGCCTTAATTTTTTATTTTGAGAACTCCACAGTTGATGATGTTGAGAAATTGAAATTTCTAAACGAGATTAAAAAACTGGAAGATGACGTCTTAAAAGGTACGGCCCTCTCTTTTATAGGTGACATATATCTTAAGATGGGAAACTTTAAGTTGGCTTTGGAATACTACAAAAGATCTATCGAAACATTTCCTGAATTGGCGAAATTCGTGAAATCTGTTCTAGATGATCTGAGAACAAAGCTTGATTCTGACATAGATGGAGTGTTTCAAGAAGTAAAAGATTACCTTATGGAACACAAAGAGTTTTTCGCAGATATATCAAAAGAATTTGATGTCAAAGAACTAAGACAGCTTTACTTATTATCTGATTCCGACTTTGCAAAGTATGTAAGCGCAGTATTCTTATCCGACCTGGATAAGGCTAAGTCAAGAAAGCTACTTGAAAGTATATCGAATGTTGATAAACTCCCATTCTATAACTTCAGATATGCGAAACTACTTGAAGATTCGGAAGACCAAGATGAGCTGAGAAATTCGTTTCAACTCCATTTGGAAGCTTGTAAAAGAAATGTTAAAACTGGTGATATGTTACTCAATGTCTATCCATTCGACGGTTTCTATCCTTCGGAATCGTTCGGAGACGAAAAAGACAAAATAGTGTGGGTTGGAAATATCTCTGAAAAGCACTCTGGTCTTGGAGTTATCTCACCTGTTAGAATGTGGAGGAATAATGGGGAATTCTACTATGTTTATCCGTTCCCAAAAGCTGAAGTCCTCAAGGTATACAAGAAGAGATCAAAAGATTTCAATCTCCCGAGTTTAATAGTCGAAAAGAACGAAATCTTGAAAGTTTTATATGACGTAGAAATGAACGATTTGAAGGTCTTAGAGGATTCTGAGAAATTGATCAAGAATACTAGAAGTGCCTGTTCAGAAGTAAGGATAGGGTATTCTGAACAATCAAAGAATATACTAAGTTTCGAATTACTAAACACAGAAATCAATATACAAGAAGCTCTTTCAGAATTCTCAAAAGGCATACTCTTTTATTTTGTCCCAGATTTTGGAAACAGAGAAGACATAGTTTGGTACTATCCATTGTTTAGGTTCATAAGGGATAAGAAAAGTGTCGATATTTTATTGAATGCACTAAAAGCGAAAAGAGTAAGACATTATGTTTTGACAAAGAATCTTAGGGCAGTTGTTTTTGAAAGATGAAAAGAGTTTAGGTTCAATACTACGTGGTAGTAGTTGATATGTAAGATACTATTTATTACTGATGAGTATCTTTTTTGATATGGAGGTGGGTTTATGCGGATTAATCACAACTTGTCAGCTCTCAACTCTTGGAGGCAGATTACTCTCACAGACAACGATATGAAAAAGACACTTGAAAGGCTATCTTCTGGGTTGAAGATAAACAGAGCAAGTGATGATGCTGCTGGACTGGCGATTAGCGAAAAGATGAGAGGACAAGTTAAAGGGCTTGACATGGGTTCAAAAAACGCTCAAGATGCTATTTCTCTGATCCAAACAGCAGAGGGTGCTTTAAGTGAGGTCCACTCTATTTTGCAGCGTATGAGGGAACTCTCAGTGCAAGCTGCTACAGATACAAACACGGATGTGGACAGATCTAACATTCAGTCGGAAATAGACCAGCTAAGAGATGAAATCGATAGGATAAGCAGGGCAACTGAATTCAATACAAAGAAGTTGCTCAACGGTAATCTGGAAAGTTTCAGGGCAGTTGCTGATGTTAAAGTAGTTGCGGAAGGAAACATAGACATGTCTGCTAGTGTTGTGAGTTCAAACGCAAGTGAAGGGACACTAATCATTGAGATTGGCCAATTCACAGGTACGACAACGAGCGAGCTTGATGCAAGGCTTGTCTTGGTCAAAGTTGGAGGTATAAGTCAGACTATAGTTACCTACTCTTTAGGGAGTGCAGTAATTGGCGGTATAAAAGTTTCTTGGAACACTACAAGGTTCGATATCAGCCAATTTGGTGATGCTTTACCGCAAGAAGCAGTAATCGATAGTGCTATAGCCCGCATAGAGAGCATAAACACGTCTGGAAACCAACTTGTATTTCAAATTGGTGCGAACGAAGGTGCAAACATGATCGCCGGAATAGATGCAACCGATTCCAAGAGCCTTGGGTTGATTACATCGGTATTGAAAGTTACTACCCAAGACGCTGCAGAAAGAACCATCAGCGTAATCGATGGTGCTATTCATAAGATAAGCTCAATTCGTTCGCAGTTGGGAGCTATCCAAAATAGGTTAGAGCACACTATAGCAAACCTCGGTGTTGCATCAGAAAACCTAACAGCCGCAGAGAGTAGAATAAGAGATGCGGATATGGCGCAGGAGATGATGCAGTTCACTAAGCAACAAATTTTAATGCAGTCTGGCATGTCTATGATCGCCCAAGCTAATGCATTACCTCAGAATGTGCTTCAGTTACTAAGAGGCTGATTCTAGCGATTAGAAATATTAGAAATAGGTGAAGGTCATTGCACGAGTTACATAAAGAGAAGCGGGAGAGCCATCCCGCTTCTGCTTTTTCAAACATCTAAAAGATATTCTTTTCACTTGGAAAGATGCGATTTTTTACATCTTCTTTGTACTGAGTTACAGATTCTAGCATGATTCTATATGTATCTGCATACTTCTTCACAAATTTGAATTCTCCTTGACTTAATCCTACAACATCGTGAAAGACTAGTACTTGTCCATCACAATACCTTCCTGCGCCTATACCTATCGTTGGGATTGATACAGATTCCGTGACTTCCTTTGCTACTTCTTCCGTAACGAGCTCAAGTACTATCGAAAAGCATCCTGCATCTTCCAATGCTTTGGCATCTCTGAGCAGTTTTGCCCTGCTTTCTGCGGTCTTACCTTGTACTCTATGTCCCCCAAGCAAGTTGATTGATTGAGGTGTGAAACCAAGATGTCCCATCACGGGTATACCTGCTGAGACTATTCTCCTGATTATCTCTGCAAATTCCTCCCCACCCTCAAGTTTTACAGAATTTGCCCCCGCTTTGAGCATCAATCCAGCGTTTTCAATGGCTTTTTCTGGACTAATCTCGTATGATAAGAAGGGCATATCTCCAACTATAAATGCTTCTGGTGCACCTCTTCGTACTGCTTTGATATGTATTAGCATCTCTTCCATGCTAACAGGTACAGTGCTATCATATCCGAGTACGACGTTCCCTAGTGAATCTCCTACCAAGAGTATGTCTACTCCTGATTCTGAGGCTATTCTTGATGATGGATAGTCATATGCAGTAATCATGGTTATAGGTTCCTTACCTTTCATTTCTATTATCCTACGTATGTTCATATCCTTCACCACCTTTGTCTAATAATTCTTCTGATAGTTCCATGATATCAATAATGGCATTATAAATTATATCACAGATATAGATCTGTACAAATGCTCTAACTCTCTAAGTATGTTATAATTGTTATGTTGAGGAATATTTTGCAAGGGAGGTTTTTTAATGGGACTACTTGAGGTAGCTGGACCTATAATGATCGGCCCATCAAGTTCACATACACTTGGTGCACTTAAAATTGCTCGATTCGTTTACAAACTCATGGGGATTCCTCAAAGAGTAATCTTTGTGCTGCACGGCTCTTTTTCGATGACGTATTATGGACACGGTACCGATAGGGCACTGATTGCGGGGGCTTTGGGGTTAAAGCCTGACAGTTTCGATGTGAAAGATTCATATGAAATTGCTAAAATGTACGGATTAATGTATTCATTTGAGAGTGCAGATCTTGGTGATGTTCACCCCAATACAGTTTTGATCAAAGCTTGGAAAGATGAGCTCTATAACGAAATAGAAGGTTCATCCATAGGCGGTGGCGCAATTAGAATTACCAAAATCAATGGTGTAGAGTGCTCTTTGAGTGGTGATTTCCCTGCAATAGTAATAGTTAATAAAGATAAGCCAGGGACTTTGAAAGAAATACTTGATTGTCTAAGTGTTAACATAGCCAACGTTTATCTCAGACGTATAAACGCACTAGAAGGGACGGCCTTAACAATCATTGAATTGGATGAAAATGTAAGTGATGAAGTTATTCGTTGTCTAAAGAGTCTCAAGAATGTGACAGAGGTCTATTTTGTAAAACTTGAAGAAGGTGAAGCATTTTGACATTTTCAGAATTGTTGGAAATCAGTTTGAGTATCGATCTTGAATTTAGCGAGATCATACTTGCACAAGAAATGATGGAAACTGGTAGGGATCCGGAAAAAGTCAAAGAAGTTCTGAGAAGACTGATGCATGTCATGTTAGAAGAAGCTGACAAAAACTATGGGAGGAATTTCAATACACTAACCAATCTTACAGGTAACAATGGTGCAAAACTTTTCAATGCTGTACCATATATGATGAGTGAATTTAATCATGTGGCAACTATCGTAGCCATTTCGATGGGAGAATCAAATGCTTCAATGGGACGCATAGTCGCATGTCCGACTGCAGGTTCTTGTGGTGTCATGCCTGGTGCAATGTATGCTTTGAAACGTGTAAAAGGAGCCTTAGATGGAGATCTTCTAAAGGCTTTTATCGTTGCTTCTGGCGTTGGAAATGTGATAGCAAAGCGTGCCACCCTTTCCGGTGCAGCGGGTGGTTGTCAGGCTGAGATAGGTACCGCAACGGCAATGGCTTCATCGATGATTACATATTATTTTTCACAAGATCCAGTTAAGGTTGGTAATGCTGCTGCTATTTCTTTGAAATCATTAATGGGTCTTGTGTGTGATCCAGTTGGTGGGTTTGTTGAAGTTCCTTGTGTTAAAAGAAATGGTTCAGCAGTTAACATAGCAATTGCTTGCGCGGAAATGGCACTTGCAGGAATCGAGAGTGTTATAC
>DPIB01000073.1 GCA_003522805.1 Fervidobacterium sp.
TCTCTACAAAGTTATTGGTAGGTGTAGCTGGAAGTGATCCTTCAATACTTAATTCAGTTAACTCAAATCCATCTGCTTGATTTTCAACGTCCACGGTTAATTTCGCTTTGTTGAAGTATGTTGTGAGTTGAGTGTTGTTCTGCCCATATGAAAGCTGAACTACTTTCTCTCCATAGAAGATTGGTGTGGTATCGTTAAATGCTTCCACTCTTAAGGTGTACGTTCCACTGCTGATAGTTGTCAAATGAAGTGATATTGTGTTGTTGGAAACATCCGTGGACTCTTGCTGGTAAACTATTTTCCCATTTTGATACAGATACACCTTGTATTTGTTCACGACGATGTTATCCTGAAAGCTTGCAGGAGTTGTTGAGAACTTAGAGTATTTAATGTTTGCAGCCTCACCAGTTAATGAAATGTTGATGAAAATATCCTTCTTGACAGGACTTGTACAAGAGACCAACAACAAAATGATACACAGAGCCGATAAAACCACTAAGTAAGCTGTTCTTCTCATGATTTTCGCCCCCGGGAGTTGATTTGAAAAACTCAACGCAATTGTACCCTTTTTGTTAATAACTTGTCAAGTAAATTCATGAAATTATGAAATCTCAACGAAGCTATGCAACATATCCACAGACTGTAGAGGAATATCGATGAATGAGGGATTTGGAGAACATTCTAGATGTGCGTATGGCAAAGACGTGCAAGAGGCTGTTGAGATTTGCAAGAGGATCATTGAAAAAAAGCTAGAGAAGGGGTAATTCTCTCTAGCTTTCTTATGTATTCCATGTTCAGTTGAAAGTTTCTATAGTTTTACGACTTCTTCGTATAGTAATCTGAAAGTATATCAAAGAGCGCATCAAGTTCAGCAATTCTTCTGCTTTTTTCTTGTTCGTCAAAGTCTGAGGACTGGAGCCATTTTCTGATGAGATAGTATCTGTACGATACTTCTGGATAATCGTCTGATGGCGATAGTCCAAATGTTTTGAATGCCTTCTTAAGCATCTCGTCGTTTACGTTATCTGGCAGATTGACGTTCTTTCTTACCATTCTCTGATTGCCAACATCCGTTCCAGCTTCTGGCGAAGTTATGATTCTAAACATGAGTACGAGTGCATAAATTAGCAGAAATATCGCAATTATCTGGAGTATGAAAAATATTACACCAAAAGTAATTGTCATACAATCAGCTCCCTAAAGTCTTATTTAACTTCGTGGAGTACATAGTAACAATAGTACGAATTTACGAATTCTTCGAATAGTATTCGGTAAGTATGTTGTACGCTTTGTTCAATTCCTCAAGTTCCTTTTCTTTAGCTTCCTCACTGATCTTCTTTTGATGTATTTTCTTTGTCAGTTCGTAATACCTCTCGCTAACTTGAGTGTAAGTTGAATTTGGGCCAAGATTGAGACGTAAGAAAGCTTTGTAAACAACATCGCTTTTTGGTCCATTAGTTTCTTTGTCTCTCTCGTAAGTTTTCTCGAATGCTTCTATTGCGTCTTGTTCGTTTAAGTAGTCTTGTTGTTCATCTTGCAAACCTGATTTTTCTTCTCTCTGAGAATTATACTGTGAAGAGCCATTACTTGTCATATTCTCTAGATTTTTCTGAGCAGATTTTGCCTTGTCATTCTCGCTGTTTCCTGATTCCTTTTTAGATCTCGTAGCTATTAAGTAGAATACAAAAACAACGAACAAGATGAAGAAAACACCAAGAAACGAAAAAAATCCAGGAAAAAGTATCCTAAAGTTAAAAAATACAGATGACATTATTATGGGAATGAAAAGCGCTAATAGAAAGAAGTAGAAGAAACATCCAATAACTTTCCCAAAAGAACTCTTTTTATCAGCCACTCCGGCACCTTCTATCTTCGTTTTTAATTACTTGAGTCGTTCAAATTACTTAATAGAACCTCTCATGATTATGGAATCGCCTTCAACACTATTTAAGAATGTTGCTGAAGACTTAACTTTTTTGCCAAGCAGATTGTATATCAGTGGTTCAAAGTTGATCAAAACCCCTGCAAAATACTTTGAATCATATGTCGAGGTAAAGAATGCTCTGTCCCCAGGTTTGTATTTATTTGGTTCTATCGTGTAGGTAATCATTCTATCACTTTTGACAAGTATATAAGTCTTAACGCCATTTTCTGCTTCCAGTATTCCGTACCTTTCCCCACCTATTGTAACGTATTTTTTCACTTCAGCAGGCATCTTCAGGCCTGAACCGAAAACAACTGAGTAAGAAGAAATAGATGGCATGGTTTGTTGAGTAGTACTACTAGTGCCACTTTTGCCAGAAGTTTGTGTATCTGTACCCATTAGATCAGTGAGCACCGAACCGATATCCATACACATGTACATTTTTCCGGAAGCAGTTACGCCTGTTATATTGAATGTTGATAACAAAGCATCGATCGTAGCTTTTCTGAGTGCCTCAGGGATGTCTCTGTTTACAAATATCAAGAGATCCCCTCCCACATTTTTGTCTCCGAGTATATCTATAGGTTTGGCATTTTGAAGAGATTTGAGCGCTGATTTTGCATCATTCGTTTTTGCATCTATCTTTTCGTAAAATGTTAAGGCATTGTTCTCAACTCTTAGGTATCCGTAACCTTCAAAACTTATTTTCCCGTCGACTATGTTAGTATAAGTTACACCAAGATTGCCTTTCAAATTCGCTTGAAGCGCAGCAGGTACTTTTCCACCACCAATTTTGGTTTTTGAGTTTGAGAATACGAAGTAGTTCTCCACAAATTGGGTTTGTTTTAATGTTTCTTCGTCTATCAAGCTTTGAAGAACATTTTTCACTTTTGTTGGATTTTTCACAGGACCTAGCACGATTGTCATGTTGCCACTACTGTCTGTTGTAGCGAGCATCTCCTTTGTGAAGAGATCGAAGTCGCTCATCGTGTACTTCATCGATAGTAACTGTTGTTCCAAAATGCCGTTTACTAAGGATTCAAGACCAATCCCTGTATCCGCCAATAATGTCTGCCCTATTGGGAGCGCCTTAAACGAATCGTATAATTTTGGCAAGTCGGGAACGTATACCAGCATCGAATAATTCTGTGGCAAGAATTTTAAAGCGTCTCCGAAGCATACAAATGCAAAGAGTACGATAGCAAGAAATACTAATAAACTTTTCCTCATCCGAATCATACTTCACACCTCCGATTTACACAGTTTTATGGAATTCGTTTAGTACTAGTAGTACTAGTTTGCATCAATTTTACTCGATTCACTTAATTGCTTGACCTGTCCATTTGCTAAGAGTTGAACGCTATCAAATATTCAATGATTCTCGTGCTTTTCAGTAGATTTTTACGAAAAGCTTTTCAAATTCATTCCGACTTATCTCTCTTTCGGGTTGATAATTTGCAAATTCTCGTTTACCTCCACCTTTTCCGCCATATGATTCGATAAGCTGTTTGAGAATCAACCTTACATCATATTTTTGTGAGGCAATCAGATAACGGGTGCCATCAAAAAATATGAGCATCTTATTGGACAGATCCAGAGTTTTCATTAGAAAATTGCCAACCTCGGTATACCCTTCTCTATATACTAGACCTTCTTTTTCTAGATTCGTTGAGATACACCTTGCGAGCTCTTCTGAAATCGATGATAGTGCAGCAGACTGTTCTCTGATCTGGTGTTGCATCTTAGATATCCTCGTTTGCAACTCATCGACAGAGGTCGTGAGTGTTCTTGAAAGTTCTTTGAGTACGGTGTTATATTTCTGAAAGTACTTTAACGCTCTCAAACCTGCAACAAAGTACAACCTGGTCAAATTACCTTTTATTTTTTCCGTGTCTATTATCTTTATCATCCCAATTTCGCCTGTGTTCTCTGTGTGAAATCCACTACAGGCGGATACATCGAACTGTCCTATTTTTATTAATCTTACATTGCCTTTAACTTTCTCACTTAAGGGTTTGCGTAGCGGATATCTACTCGAACCTCCCAAGTCGGTGATGATCTCTTCTACCACTAAGGCACTTTGCACCATCTTGTTGGTGAGAATCTCTGCTTCATTGAGCATATTTGATTCTATGAACTCGATGTCCATATCTATCGTAGAATATTCTTCGCCCATATGAAAGCTAACTGTTTCGATGTCTGCAATCTCGATAAGTGCAGATGATAGTAAGTGTTGTGCAGTATGTTGTTGTGCTATGTCCATCCTTCTTTGCCTATCTATTGAAACGACGTACTCTCCAGGTTGTATGTCCCTGTCTATCTCAAGAACTGTGTATTCGTCATTCTCTCTTACCGATAATACATTTGCTTCTCCTATGCTTCCTCTATCTCCAAG
>DPIB01000074.1 GCA_003522805.1 Fervidobacterium sp.
TGGTATAATTCATTCAATGAATGAATTATGTAAAGTGGAGGTGGATAGAAGTGAGTCTATACGAAAAGATACTGGGGAAAAATGCAACCGTTGGCGTAATTGGAATGGGATATGTTGGTCTTCCATTAGCGGTTGAGAAAGCTAGGGCTGGTTTTAGAGTTGTAGGATTTGATGTTCAACAGAAACGCGTCGATTTGGTGAATAACGGAGAAAACTATATAGATGATGTAGATGATAACGAACTAAGAGAATTGGTAAGCGCTCGGAAATTGAGAGCCACAAGTAATTTCAATGAACTTGCAGATTGTGACGTTATAAGCATATGTGTACCCACACCACTTGATCAGTTTAAGCAACCAGATTTGAGTTACATTGTAAATAGTGCAAATGAAGTGAAAAAGAGACTAAGAAAGAGTCAGTTAGTAGTACTTGAAAGCACAACTTATCCTGGAACAACTGAAGAAGTAGTTCTCCCTATTTTGGAAGAGACTGGCCTGAAGGTTGGAAAAGATTTTTATCTTGCATTTAGTCCAGAACGAGTCGATCCTGGTAATCCAAGGTACAAGACGAGAAATACACCAAAAGTTGTCGGTGGTGTAACACCTGAGTGCACAAGACACGCTGTTGCATTATATGAAAATGTTCTTGAGGCAGGCGTTTTTCCAGTTTCTTCACCACGTGCGGCAGAAATGACGAAGATTCTGGAAAACACGTTCAGACTTGTGAACATAGCATTAGTCCAAGAAATGACGAAAGTCGCAGAAAAGATGGGTGTAAACATCTGGGAAGTAATTGACGCAGCTTCGACGAAACCGTTTGGATACATGCCGTTTTACCCCGGTCCTGGTATAGGTGGCCACTGCATACCTATAGACCCGTTTTATCTTGTTTACAAGGCAAAAGAGTACGACGAACATATGATGCTTGTTGAAGTAGCCGGAGAGATTTCGGATGATATGCCTTATTATGTTGTCGATAGACTTTCTGATATACTAAACGACAGGAAAGAGTGTTTGAATGGTGCAAATATATTGCTACTTGGTGTAACATACAAAGGCAACATCGATGACTTGCGAGAAAGCCCGGCACTAAAAGTTATAGAAATACTTGAGAAGAAGAAGGTCAATGTGTTCTATTATGACCCATTTATTCCAGAATTCACACATAATGGCAAGCACTACAAACGAGTTGAGATGAACGAAGAGACGTTGAAGAAGATGAATGGTGCAGTGATTACTTCCGGCCATACGATAGGCATTGACTACGAATTTGTCTCAAAGAATGTACCGTTCCTGTTTGATACAAAGAACGTGACTAAGGGTAAAATTGAAAACACGATACTACTTTAGGTATCTGGACTGCTAAACAATTTTTAGTTATGTGAATTAAAAAGTATAAGACGGGGCTGAGAAATTACCCCGTTTTTTTGTACAATGCTTTTGAAAAGATAGATATATGATATAATAATATAAGAGCATTGGCAAGATAGCTATTATCTTACTAGTACATAGGTATATTAATTAAGAGATAATTTCGTGGGAGGTAGGTTTAAATGGAGAACTTATCAAAAGGGTCAAAGAATATTTATTGGGTTTTCTTGGTTGTCCTTGTTGTGCTCACATCTTGCGTTTCAAGACCTAATAATCAAGATATTGTCTTACTTGAGCCAAAAAATGCATCTGTTGGTATACCTTTGAATGGTCAAACGTTTATTTTCAAAGGAGTAGTTGGTACCGAATATGAGTTAATAATAAAGAAAGATTCAACTGGTGAAACAGTTTTTCAAAAAAGCGTCGTACCAGATACTGAAACTTTTTCTGTAAAAATCGATAACGGAAAACTGGCACCGAAGACGCAGTACAGATGGTATGTTAGGATAAAGGGCAATGACTCGAAAGCAAGTGACCTCTGGAGGTTCACAACTAAGGAAAATTCTGTACCGGTTCTTTCTAATCCATCACCTAATCAACCTGATCAACCATTTGGAATATTGGCTTTGGCGTGGGACTCAAGTGACGCCGATAATGATAAGTTGACATTTAAAATAAAAGTCTATGAGAAGGGAAAAGACACGCCAGTATACGAGTTAACCGAAGTAGATACAAATACATGCGTTGTTAAGAATCTCAAGCAAACTACTGAATACACTTGGACTGTTGTCGCTCAGGATCCATGGGGAGGTACAAGCAATGAGATATCTGCAACATTTTCTACAAAGGCTAATGAACCACCAAGTAATATTAGATTAGTATCACCTGCGGATTTGACTAGTAAAGTAAAATTTAATAATCTCTTATTAAAATGGGAAGGTGTAGACCCAGATCGTGAAGATCTAAAATATTCGTTAAAAATTGGTCCGACTTCTGAAGATAATTATCTCGTAAAAGCTACTACTGAGACAAGTTTTGTCGTTAGTGATTTGAAACCAGGTACGCTATGTACTCTTGAAATAGTGGCAGAAGATTCCAGTGGTGAGAAAATTAAGAAAGTGTTTAATTTTACAACTAAAGATAATTCATCACCTACGAAGCCAGTTTTACTCGATCCCACGGATAACATTAGGATGAATCTTGTAAAAGTGAGTACCTATACGTTTAAGTGGTCTCCTTCTTCTGACCCTGATGAAGATTCTGTGAGCTACAAACTTGTTATTCTCAACGATTCAAATTCTACTACAGTTTCTGTAAAGCCGATTAATGATACTTCGTACACAGTTAATCTTAAGAATATCATCGAAGCTAACAAGAAATATGCATGGTATGTTGAAGCATACGATAAACATGGTGGAGCCTCAGCAAGTCAGAAGTTCTATTTTGAGACATACTTTAATAATCCACCAAGTAAGCCAACGGACCCAACTCCTGCTGTTGGCACAACTCAGCCAAACAGGATATCTAGTTTCAGTTGGCTTGCAACTGATAAAGATGGTGATTCGCTGAAGTATGATATATACATTGGTGATTCGCCAAGTAATCTAAGGTTGGAAGCGCAAGACTTACCAGTAAATTACTATTCGACTACAAGACTCTTCGATTTTTCGAAGACTTATTATTGGAAAGTTGTTGTGAAAGACGGTGTTAACGATCCAGTTGACGGAGATATTTGGTGGTTTAAGATAACCAATGAAGATAGGCCACCTACAGCTCCAGAACTTGTCTCACCAACTAAGGAAGCTAAAGAAGTTGCTTTCAACAATTTGCAGTTGAAGTGGAAAGCAAGTACCGATAATGAAGATTCTCAGAACAAGCTGACGTATTACGTCTATCAAGGGAAGGCTGACAATATGACACTTGCAGCAACAATAACTGGACAAACAAGTTCTGAAATAGTATATGGCATTAGTAATCTTTCACCAATAACTACATACTATTGGAGAATAGAAGTAAAAGATACTTTTGGTAACTATGCATACAGCACAACTTGGTCATTCACAACGAAGGCAAATACTGCTCCAAGCATACCAAGCAACCCAAACCCAGCAAATAATTCCGGTTCCGTACAGCCTGGCATCGTCACTTTAGCATGGGAAGCAAGTGACCCTGACGGTGATATGTTAAGCTATGATGTTTATGTGAACACAACTAGTGATTTTTCAAACATATCACCTGTAATTACTAATAAACCTAATTGCCCATTTACCGTTGCCTCTGGTACAACGTATTTCTGGAAGGTTGTTGCGAAGGATCCACACGGAGGTGAAGCCAAAGGACCAACTTGGAAGTTTACAGTCCAATAAGAAAAAATTAAAATTATCTATTAACAAGGCCGTGACTGAGTGTCACGGCCTTATTATAAAATCTTGTGTGCGAAATGTTTTGTTGTTTGATTTTAACTAAGAAAAATTAGACTCGACAAATATGTTATAATTCTTGTGTACTTATCTTAGCCAACTTTCGTAGAATTTGTCTGGGGGTGTTTCGATTGCAAAGAGTGGCTCTTATTGCTCATGATAAAAAGAAGCTCGATTTAGCAATGTTTGTGAAGGAATGGAAGCATGTTTTTGAACGGTGCGAGCTTTATGCAACAAAATCAACTGGCACAATAGTCGAGGAGAAGATTGGATTGAAGGTCACCATGGTAGAATCGGGTCCATACGGTGGTGATATGCAAATTGGAGCAATGATAGTGAATGGGAAGATTGACTTTGTACTTTTCTTAAGAGACCCGCTTACCGCACAACCCCATGAGCCAGATGTAAGTGCATTGTTAAGGGTGTGTGACGTACACAATGTGCCACTTGCAACTAATCTTGCAACAGCTGAGGCACTTGTTTTGGAGATAGAGAAAACAATAAACCAAGAGAGTGGTGTAGAAGGTGAAGAAGAAAAATAAGAATCTCAGTGATAATGCAAATGCGCAACATAATGTTGAGAATACATCTGAAAACTTAGCTTTAAATGAAAATGATATTTCCAATAAAGCTTCTCACAAAAGGGATAGATGGTTGATACTTGTCTATTTTGGTATTTTCCTGTTTCTCTCTCAACAGGTACCGTACGTTATCGGAGCTATTGTTTTAGCATTCTATTTTTCAGTGATCCTCGATGTCCCTTACGAATATCTATTGAGAAAGACCAAACAGAAGTGGCTTGCAGTTTTAAGTTATGTTTTTGTCGTGGTACTGTTCGTTTATTCTGTTATATCTTTCTTTCCGACTGTTATAGATCAAGTAAAGAGCTTGTTTTCTCAGATTCAAAATATTAATACCAATAATAGCTTACCAGATTGGGTACATAATATCATTGTGCAATTGGGGAATAACTTGTCAAACATAGTTATGTCATTGATAAATCAGGCAATTACTTTCGTTCCATCGCTTGTTACTATGGTTATGCTTTTAGTTGCGACTATGATTGGTCTTGAAAGTATAAAGAGTTATATAGGAAGAAATCTGGACCTTCTTTTTGTGGAAGATCCAGTATACGGTAGAGAATTCGCTACAAAATTATTTTCAGATGTAAAACGATATGTTAGAGGACAAGTTTTAGTTTCTTTCATGAGTGCAACGTTTACAACAATTGGATTGTTTGTACTTGGTATTCCATCAGCACTTACACTTGGCGTATTGACTTTCGTTGGTGGATTCTTTCCGTACATAGGTATCATAGTTACATCTATTCCAATCTATCTTTTGGGATTTTCAGTTGGTGGATTAAATGAAATCATTTGGATTACCGTTTTACTTGTAGGAGTTAATCAAGCTGAGACCTGGCTGTATGGTCCAAAAATTCAAAGTGATAATTTGAAGATTCACTGGTTCATCATAATGGCATCAATACTAATCTTCGTCGGTATTTTTGGCTTTTCTGGTGTGCTCATTGCACTACCAGTTCTCTTGTTTATAAGAGACTTCTGGAAGTTTTACGTAAAATCAGTGAATGTAAGCGCTGAGCAAAATATTAGTTAGTGTGTCACTACTTTATTCCAATTGCCACTGGTATATTTCTTGGTGAGGTAGTTGTGACGTATTTGCCATTGTAAACCATGGAAGTTGAGCCACCACCATCGAGCATCATTGCGGAATCGTACTTTTTCGATAGCAGGAATTGAAGCGTTTCGTCGTAGTTCATCCCACTCCCATTTAAGCCTTCTATTGTTATTAGGTGCACTTTCCCGTCTTTTATTGCTATGACAGTTCTTGAGGTCCTTGTTGTGGGAATCCCACCACCATATCTCAGTTTTTCTTCATTTGCATCGGCAATCGCTTGGCCATCTTGGATTAGTAATGGACCAGCCCCAACAGCGTTCTTGATTTTATATCCATCGTCCGTGTATATCTCGATAGAGAACGATGCACCTTTTGAAATCTTATTAAGAAATTGGTTGTATATATCTTTACTGACCATAACAATATAAGAATCTTTCGGTACGTATGAAGTATAACCGATTGAAGCCACTTTATTGTTCGTGATGACAAGATATTCCTTTGTCCGATCATTCGGGATTTTCAAGGTATACTCGGAAGTGTAAAGATTAACTTCGCCAAGTGAGCTTGTATTAACCCCTTTAACCAGTAACAAAACATCACCTATTCTGACAGTTATGTCAAAGTATGCCTTATAAATGAAGACACAATTATCCATTGTTTGAACAAACACAGGTCTGAGTCCATACCTATGAGACAAGACCTTTCCATTTGAAATGATTACATCAATTGGTAATCCTGTCGAAGTGTCGAAATAGTTGGCATTGATACCATTGGAGTAGCCATTTTGTGATAATATACTTTGTAATGTAGCGGTTGTTCCTATACCTTTAGACGGTATAAGAGGAGTGATATCCACGTATTTTGGATCAGCGATTAGGTAATTCACAATAAAGGACCTTCCAGCGTAGGTTTCTGTCTTCTTTGTATATTCGATCTTTTTGATGGCTGGGAATATGCTGATCGTTATAGTTTGCCCAGAAACACGCATTTCGTATTTCTCGATGACCTTGCTTAGTGTTAAGGTAACTGTGTGGTTCTTCTTTGAAACGCTTACTTCTGATGGCGTTTTCTGTTCATCAAAAACTGCAGGTGAAATTTTTATGCTCAACTTGCCATTTGATAAGCTTGCCTCTACAAAGTCTTTAGAAATTTGCGATGATGTAGTTATCGTCAAGATATCGTTTGAGTAAGACAAGAGGATTATTGAAAATGGCTTGTCATAGTAGATTTCACCGGTCTTTGTCAGATTGAGAAAACTAGCTAAGAAATCCGATTTGACCATGACTTTATTGTTTGAAACTTGATATACATCCTTTGCATATGTTTCAAAATCTATAAGGAAATCACCTGCTGAACCGATAAGGAGCTTTCTATCATATATTAAATATATTTTTTCGTTCTTAATAACACTAAACCCAATTTCTCTAAGTTGATCTTCATCGAAATACCCATTTCTTGGTTCATACGTTTTGCCATTAAGCAAAAAAACTTGGGCAAATATGAAATCTGCCATCATCAGAAGAATCATGAATAACGCTAGTCGAACTTTTCCAGGTAACACGTCTACAACACCCCTGTCTTTTTAATCACATAATTATCATAATTATCATAATCATATATGATGATGCCCACGATGTTTATTAAAGAAGCTTACAGTCACCAGTTTATTATATATTCTGCTATAACTAATCATTAGCAAAAACTAATGACATAGGCTAATCAACCGAGCTTGCATTTCTACAAGC
>DPIB01000005.1 GCA_003522805.1 Fervidobacterium sp.
GGTTTTAATGTGGTATATGTATTATCCCCCACTTACAGAAGTGGAAGTCTTCTTGCAGGAAAATGATAAAACAGACATGGATAGAGGGAGCAATAGATAACTCGAGGAGGAATAATAGTTGCGCTTGATTATATCTTGTATCTTAACACTTTTGGTTGTTACAATATTCTTGTTCTTTCAGTTCTTTCCTCTAAAATACTACAACACAGTGTTGAATTATTCGGGTAACATTGATCCCTTGCTTGTTCTTAGCGTGATAAAGGTTGAGAGTAGCTTCAGAGAAGGTGTAACATCTGTTGCCGGTGCATATGGTCTCATGCAATTGATGCCTGAGACGGCTGAATGGGTCAACAAGAAGTTTAAGACCAACTATGACTATACAAATCCTCAAGATAACATAGCACTTGGATGTATGTATCTAAACTATCTCCTTGAAAGGGATGGTGACATAAAGACTGCGCTTGTCCACTACAACACAGGGCCTTACGCACCAGATAATGTGAAGCTGGATGCTGGAGAAAGGTATGTAAAGAAGATCATGAGGTATTACAAAGTATATAAAATGCTGTACGGGAGGGGAGGTCAACTACCTACCACCAATAAAGGCGGAGGTTTGTGAAAACCTTAGTTGACTACCCTCAACCAAGCATTGGGGATGAGCACTTAACTCCACTCAAGAATAAGGAGGATTACCATCTATAGTTTATTAAGGTTGGTAGAAAAGTCAAAAACTCTGATGTTAGGAAGGAGGGAGGAGCACATTCCTCTCTGCGGAGACGGAGGAGTCTTCTGTGCTCGATTTTGATGAAAGTTGTTAGTAGCAAAGAAATGAAAGAGATAGAGAAAGTGACGATAGATGAATTTGGCATATCCGAAGAATTACTTATGGAACGGGCTGGCATTTCAGTTGTTCAAGCGATATGGCATGAACTTGGTAGTCTTGAAGATAGAAACTTTCTTATCATTTGTGGCAGTGGGAACAACGGTGGTGACGGATATGTGACTGCAAGAGACCTTTTGAACTACACTGAAGCGGTAAGAGTTGTTTCTATCGATGAACCGAGAAGTGAAGTATCGAAAATTAATTCAGATAGATACATAAGACATGGCGGAATAATCTACAAGTATTCTGATATCGGGCTGGAAAAACTGTCTGAAATGATCTCTTCTGCAGATATCGTTATAGATGCGATTTTTGGAACGGGCCTGGATAGAGTTATAGATGAAAAGAAATACATAGATACCATAGGGGCAATAAACCTTTACTCAAGGTTTACAGTATCGATAGATATCCCATCTGGGGTAGCCACCGATACGGGAAAGATATTGGACTATGCTGTGCAAGCTGATATGACAGTTACTTTCGGATATCCGAAACCTTGTCATGTCCTTTTCCCCGGTAGAGAATTGACTGGTAAACTCAAGATAGCAAAGATCGGAATACCATCGCAAATTCATAACATCCTCGAATTTGATAAGTCTTTGCTAACAGTCGAGAATGTACACAGACCTAATCGGCCAAGATGGTCACATAAGGGAGACTTTGGGGAAGTAATCGTGATAGGCGGGTCAGACAAATACATCGGTGCACCTGTTTTGAGCGCACTATCTGCACAGAGATGTGGTAGTGGGATAACAAGGCTAGTTGTTCCAGAAAAAAGTTGCCAATGTGCCATGTCGCATGATCCATCTTTGATATGCAATGGAATAGACGGTAAACTGAGTGCCGATTACGTGAATGAGTTCATTTCTTCGTTACCATCCAATGCTGTGCTTTTAATTGGGCCTGGCTGGAGCGTTGAGAATGAAGAGGACAAAATCAAGATTCTAGAATTTGCAATTGGAAAGGTATCAAACCCTGTGATAATCGATGCTGATGGGATAAACATACTCGCAAAAACGCCGCATTTAAAAGATTTGTTAAGAGAAAAGTCGTCAAGCAAGACAATCATCTTAACGCCTCATCCGGGTGAATTCTCAAGACTCACTGGAAAGCCTATTAAAGAAATAAAGCAAAACTACCAAGAAGTCAAATCTTTCTCACAACAGTATATGGTTATAACTTCCTTAAAGGATGCGACAACTATAATATCGGATGGTGAAACTATCTACTTTAACATAACAGGTAACACATCACTTTCAAAGGCAGGTAGCGGAGATATTCTTTCAGGTATACTGGCTGCGTTTTTATCCCAACATCTTCGGCCGATCGATGCGGTCAAAACAGCTGTCTATACCTTTGGTCTGGTGGGTGAAATGATACCATCAGAAGGAATGAACAGCAGTTTCGAAGTGATTTTCAAATTGCCGGAAGTACTTAATAAGCTCGATAGGTTTGATGAGAACCAACTGAGGATGGATTGATAGTCAAACCACGACAGCGATAATCGAAAGGTAATCATATGAATTTCACAAAATTAGTATAAAACACGTAGAAGCGTGGGAGGAAATAATATGAGCTCTATGAATCTTGGGGAAGGCAACAACAGTATCGATGTAGTTGAAAAGTTTTTAAGAATGTTGATTGTCAGGAATGAACTCTCTCTGGCAAGAAACATAATAGAAGCTTTAGGTAGCAACTACAGCCACATATTGTTTGAACTTGAAATAAAGGCAGGGAATTTAAAAAGAGCAGCTGAAATTTACAAATTGTTGCCAGAGGAAAAACAGCAGATTTATCTACACGTAGTTGAGAATATCGAAGATGACGCTGATAAGGTTGCAAAATCACTTGAAAAGATAATAAAAGAATTCCAAACGGAGAATTATCCGATAGTCATAGCTGAGGCTCAAAAACTGAAGAGAGAGTTTCCTCAGGTTATAGAAGTAGTTGCAGTAGAAGCACTAACTGCCATACGCAAGGGCGATAAGAAGAAGATCAAGAGCTTGTCAGAAATATTGAGGCAATTAGACAAAACTCATCCGGTTCTCTCTCAGGTCAAGACTATTCGTAGTAATGTTAACACAATACTTCCTGTATTCATCATCACAATATTTGCTTTGGTACTGATCAATTTGATAATCTCCATCTTTTCTTTGAACACTTCACCAGCATTGGAGCTCGGAAATATAGAGACTAGTATAAAGGATATGATTGATAAGACCCAAGAGTACAATGCTCAGTTGTCTAGTCAGATTTCCGCATTGTCTGATGCTATAAGTATGATAAAAACTAGTCTGGATTATCTGGACCAGAAAGTTTCTCAAGCAATTGCTACTGGTGACAGAGAAAATTCTGAAACGTACAGCGATAAACTTGTGCAGGGCATGGAAGACCAGATGAAATTGATAGAGGAGAAGCTTTCCAAAATAGAGAAGAGCATATCTAACATCAGTAGCTCAAGTAGCTCAAAGAGTATTTCAGGCAGTGTTTCTGGTAACACTCCAAACGTAGATTTAACCCCCATAACAAAAGAACTGGCTATTTTAAGGTCAAAAATGGATGCACTTTCTTCAAAGATGCAGGTAATCGCGGACAGTTACAAATCTGGCGGTGTAACTGCTAAGGACAGTAGCCAGTCTAAGGACTTGCTTGTGACATACAATGTTATCGATTCTTCCGAGTTGAAGGATATGGATTCAAAGATAACTCAACAGACGGAAGCTATTGTCAGGCTTCGCGAAAGGATCGATGCACTATCACAGTCTTTGGAATCTATAAAACAGAACGCAGGGTCAAATTCCAATCAATTACAATACCAAACACCTATGCCAGTCGTGTCACAGAGTATCGATGAAAAGGCTATCTATACAAGGCTAGATGCACTTACTAATACGATCTCCTTGCTTTCGAAAGAGGTAACAAAGTTGAAGGAGGCATTCAACGATATAAGTACTACCACTAAGAGTAACGATGCCCCGACCCCGACCGCTGAAAACAAATCAAATACAGTAGTTGTACAACAGATAGATCAGAATGCCATCAATACTATCAAGTCATTGGAAGAAGAAATCGCTGGATTGAAGAGAGCTTTGTCTGAATTGAAAGAGGAAAACAACCAAAGCGATAAGAACATATCAAGCAAGATCGATAGCAGCTCAAAAGTTGTCAGTTCATTAGCAACTGAGATTGCTAGTATCAAAGAAAGCATAACCAAACTCAGCAATCAATCACAAGCGACAAGTTCTGAGGTTTCTAAGTTGAGTTCTGCGGTGAGCTCATTACAAAAGAGTTTGGAAGCACTTTCGAAAGATGTAAGTAGTGTTGTCAAACAACTTGATGAAATAAAGAAGGACGTCGATACATTGAAAAGCAGTGCAGCCAATACTATCAACACTAACAGCTCGAGTAGTGCAATGCAGAATACCTCGCAAAGTACATCAAGTAAGACATCGAATACACAAGATAGTAGCGAATCAGTCGATGTTCAGAAGATCATCAAAGAAACGAGAGATCTCCGTGAACTGTTCTTAAACGGTCTGCGCTTTTACTCAAATGAGCAGTATGAAAATGCAATTGCGATCTTCTCGTATTTGGAAGTACAGCTCGAAGGTATAGAAGTGTACTTTAAAGAAGATGTCCACTATTACCTGATAAAATCTTATTTGAGCCTCAACGATGTAACCAAGGCAACGAAAAAATACGAAGACTACAAGAAGAAATACCCATCTGGGCAGTATCTGAATGAACTGAAGATTTATTTTAAGTAGATTCTGCTATAAACATGGAATTGGTAAGAAATAGAAGAGGTGGAGCATGTTTCAAGAAATTGAGAATTGTGAAGACCAAGGAATATACGGTAGAGAGATAAAGGCTGCGAACTACGGTTATCTACCAATCAATTGGTCAGAGGTCTTTGGAAATGCAAATCCCATAATTGTTGAGATAGGTTTTGGAAATGGGGAATATTTGGGAAACAATGCACGGAGTCATCCTGAAAAGAACTTTGTCGGTTTCGAAGTGTCTATTACTTCGATGAAGAAGGCACATGATAAGATAAAGGACTTGGAAAATGTTAGGCTTACAACCGTCGATGCACGATTTGGCATGCGCGAATTCTTCGGGCCGAGGAGCGTGGAAAAGGTAATAATGAACTTCCCGATTCCTTGGGATAAGCACTCGCAAGAAAGAAGAAGGGTCATTCTTCCGGATTTTTTCGACACGTTGGCAAATGTGCTTTCAGATAACGGTACATTTGAATTGGTAACTGATGTGGAATGGTATGCAAAGCAAACGATCGAGATGGCTACAAGCAATGGCCTTTTTGAGGTCTTAGAATACATTGAAAATCCGGATCGAGGAATAAAGACAAGGTATGAGCAAAAATGGATGAAATATGGTAGGAACATATACGCCGTTGTGCTTAAAAAAGTGGGACATGTAGAAGTTGAAAGGTTGATCGGAGGTATACATGAAGTGCCACACGCAAAATGTGTTATAGATGAAGGAAAATTTCAGGATTTGAAT
>DPIB01000076.1 GCA_003522805.1 Fervidobacterium sp.
TATCAACTGATACATCTGGCACACATTAGTGCGGACAATTAAATTTGTGAGCCTGATGGCTCTACAGTGTAGAGGCTGCTTAGACCATCCTAGGAGAATAAGGGTCGTTTGACCAAACTTCTCTCAAAATCTCCCACCTCTATAGGTGGCGGGAAGGTTTAAATTACATATTATACCTCAAACCTATCTCTTATGAGAGAATGCTTCTACAATCACAGACGTATGAGTGTTTCATATACACTTAGGTGGACTCTTTTATCTGTTGGCTTTGGTACGATCCTCTCCCTTGAAGGCTCTATCGTTTTTGCAATCGTTATTGCTGATTCGACAAGCATCTGTTTTGTTATCTTCTTTTGTTTCTCCACAGTGGCTTTCATTATACCAGGAAATGCAAGTAGATTATTTATCTGATTGGGGAGGTCAGATCTTCCTGTTGCAACTATAAAAGCACCGTTTTCATATGCCGAATCAGGTTCTATCTCCGGTGTTGGGTTTGCAAGGGCAAATATTATTGGTTTTCTGTTCATGCTTTTTATGTCTTCCCCACTCAATATGTTACCTTTTGAAACACCTATGAATATATCAGCATCTTTCAATGCATCGCTCAATGTGCCTTGAATATTGTCTGGATTAGTCGAATTTGCAATCTCATGATGATACTCATGGAGTGATGTTTTATCGTTAAGTATACCGTTGATATCACAAGCCAAAACATGCTTTGCACCGAATTCGATCAGCAGTTTGACTATGTTGTATCCAGCAGCACCAATGCCATTGACTACTATCTTCACTTCGTCGATCTTCTTTTCGGCTAATTTGAGGGCATTTATCAAACCCGCCAAGACAACAACAGCGGTTCCTTGCTGATCATCGTGGAACACAGGTATCGCCATCTCTTCATCCAACCTCTTGAGTATCTCAAAACACCTTGGTGCTGAAATATCCTCTAAGTTTATTCCACCGAATGATGGTTCAAGAGATTTTACGATCTTCACTATCTCTTCACTATCCTGAGTTGAAATACACAAAGGGAATGCGTCCAGATCTCCAAATTCTTTGAACAGCATCGCCTTTCCTTCCATAACAGGTAGTGCACCGTATGGACCAATGTTTCCAAGACCTAGTACGGCACTTCCATCGCTTATAACTGCTATTACGTTATTTCTTCTTGTGTAAAGGAAGGTGTTACTTGGCACCTCAGCACACGCTTGCGATACTTTAGCAACCTCAGGTGTATAAAGTAGACCGAGATTATAATCAGTAACTTCAATAGGTGAGATGATCCTGTACTTTCCAGACAAAATCCTGTGAAGAAAAAAGGTGTCCATAGGTTTTACCTCCTCCATACTTTTACAACATCAGTCACATTTGAGAAGTTAAGCGTTCCATTATCTAAGTTTCGGAAACGATTTTTAAAAAAGGTGTTTACAAAAAGCAAAGTACATTGTGGTACATGCTATAATCTACCTGAAAGTCATAGTCTATAACTCAAAAGGTTGGTGAAATGAACGAAATGCTAGCACTTTACAAAGGATTCGCTATTTCTTCCCTATTCATTTCAGTATTTGCGATATACTATGTATTTGATAGAAAAGTATACAGGATTTCTAAAAGCATTTTCTTCATAGCAGGTTTCAGTTTCATGATCTCATTGCTAGAATTGCTAAAGTACGAGACAATGCAATCACTGTTTTTAGAAAAGATGCAAACCTATTTACTGCTTTACATACCTGCTTTAGTTTATTCCTTCTTTAGCGACTTTCTTTCAAGCGATGTCTATAAGGAATCAAGAACTCTGAATTTCTCACTATACCTTATCACAACAGTCTATTTAATTTTAGCACTAACTAACAATTTACACAACCTCTTTTGGACAGGTACATTGACCAATCGTTATTATCTCGGCAAATTGCGTCCTCACGATGGAATAATAGGATACACTTACTATGTTTTTCTATTTATCGTGATGAGCTTTATTGCAATCAGACTGATGAAAACGGAAAAGATTCTATTCAAAACTAAGTACAAGATTACTCTGGTGTTTGCTCTAGCTGCGGTGATAAACGTTGTTGGTTTTACTCTAAGTCTTAACTACACTATAATGTCCTTTACGCTGAGCTCTTCGATTTTGGTAATCGAGCTACTAGCAGTTAAATTTATCTGGAGAAAGATAAGCTTAGGCTTAAGGTTTCGTTTTCTCGAGCAGTCAAAAGATGGCTATATAGTAATCGATAACGATGGATACGTGATAGACATAAACCAAGAAGGGCTGAGTTTCTTAGGTGATATCCACGATAACGTAATTGGCAGAAAGAATAAATTCATTGATAGCCTTGTAGAAACCACAGAAAGTGAGAATCAGATCATAGAACATTCAGGGAAGTATTTTCTCTGTACATCCGTCAAGTTTGATGATGGCACGGTTTTGAGTATAAGAAATATCTCATCAGAGATACTTGCAGAAAAGCAAAGAGAGAATCTCTCCATTTTGTTAAATGCTTTGTTTCAGAATATCCCCGATGGAGTTGCAGTACTGAAAGAAGATGGAACAGTAGTCGATTGCAATACCAATTTTGTAAACATGTTCGGTTATTCAAAAGAAGAAATTGAAGGGAAGTCTGTTGATGATTTTGTTGTTCCCGACAGCCTACTAGAAGAATCTAGGAAATTGAGGGAACTTGCAATTAGCCAGAAGACTCTAAAGACTAATACAGTTGCAAAAAAGAAGGATGGAAAACTAATCGACGTAAGACTAACTATGGCAAAAATCGAGAATTTCGGTGAAGGATTGATGTATGCGATCTATACAGATATCTCATCTGAAAAAGAGATAATGAAATATGTAAAGAGCTCTTTGGAGAAAGATATACTTACAGGACTTTACAATCGTTTTTATTTCATCAGGAAGCTAACGAGTGTTACTGAGTTCTCTTCTACAGACGAGCATCATGCAGTTATATTCATAGATATTCGCGACTTCAGTACGATAAATAGTTCAAAGGGACACAGCTTTGGCGACGAAGTATTAAGAGAGATTTCAAAGAGGCTAAAGAACACCTTGAGGGAAGGAGATACAATTGCAAGAGTATATGCAGACGAGTTCTGGATACTAGTTGAAAAAGTAGGAAACAGTTATTCCAGTGCAAAGCAAAGAGTTCAAAATATTCTATCCAAAATGCTTCGAGAACTCTCAAAGCCATATACTATTCACCCTGGCCAATGTAAAAT
>DPIB01000070.1 GCA_003522805.1 Fervidobacterium sp.
GCCATGCTCAATCCAGAAGAAATCTGGATGTTCCCTATTGGTTTGTTTGTATCGATAAACCTTCTGCCGGTTGTCGGGTCCACTTCGGCAACCCAGCCTTCCAATTTCAGACCTGTAGTCGGCTGAACGATCGTGCCGTTAAGGTCAAGGTCGAAATTCCCAGCACGTGTGTAATAGTACCTTTGCCCATCGGAAAGGATAAAAAATCCTTCACCTTGAATTGCAAGGTCAGTCTTCTTTCCAGTATTTTGGAAACTCCCTTGGTTCATCATCTTATCAATCGATGCAACACGTATACCATATCCGATTTGTTTTGGATTTGTGCCTCCTGTGTTGTCAGTAGCTCTTCTAGACATATCCAATATCTGAGAGAAGTTTGTCGCATATGTGACTCTCGAGCCCTTAAAACCTGTAGTATTCACATTTGCGATGTTGTTACTGACAACATCAATCTCTTGTTGGAATCCCTGTAGACCAGAGACCCCACTGTAAAGTGATCTCATCATACGCCTTCACCTCTATGCATAGATTTCAGATATTTGCGAAATATCGTAAACAACATCGTTGATTACTATCTTTATATTACTGCCATCGAACCGTACACCGCTTACTACTCCGCTCTCAACACATGGTATTTCTTCAAAAGTTCCATCAGAATTTGCTTTCAGTACCTCGAATACATATTTTCCATCCTTAACTTTTGTCCCGGATTGATCTTTTCCATCCCAAGCTAATAGCTGCATACCTGCATCTACCTGACTAACTCGTTCTTCCCTAACGAGTTTGCCGTCTGAGTCGTATATTCGTATAACTATATTTGAAGGTGAGTCGAGATTGAAGATCTTTGTTTCAGCAACACTATCTTCAACGTTTATCGTGTTTGTTTTCACTACAGCGGTCTTTCCTATCATGGACACGGCTTGGGTCCGATAAAGCTGTGATGCAGTCTCAACAAATGTTTGGACAGATTTACTCATATTCATGATCTGCTCTACACTGGAGAGTTGAGACATCTGAGCTATGAAATCTTGGTCTTTCATAGGTTCGAGTGGGTCTTGATTCTTTAACTGTGTTGTTAGCAGTCTAAGAAAAGCTTCCTTATCAAGTTCCTTCTTGATAGTTCTATCGGTCTCGGTCGTAAAGAGGTTAGATACCGTTCCCACGTTCATCATCATCTTTTATCACCCACTTTCTCTTTTTATTCTCATCCTCTTGTTCTCTACGTTCATCATAATTCCGACTATTTTCATTGTTTTGATTTTTGTTCTGCCCCTGGTGTTCTTGATCATAGTATCTTTCTTCTTGTTTTACTTTCACTTCAAACGTCTTTATATCCAAATCGAGATTTGCTAATCTGTCTTTTAGGATATAGGAGTTCTTCTCGATTACCTCTTTTGCCTTCTCGTTTTCAGTCATAAAGACTATCTGTATCTGTTTCCCTTCTTTTTTCAGTTCCACATCCAAGTTTCCGAGCTGTTCAGGATAGAGTTTCATCTGCACCTTTTCTTCCAACTTGTACGATGTGGTGAATTGCCTTATCTTCTCATAGATTTCTTCAAGATTCCTTGAATTCTGCAACCTCTCAGCCATATCGAAATCGTTTGCTTGATCAGTCTGACCAGATTGTTCGATGGGATCTGCAAGGCTATCGCTTGATTTTGTATTGCTCGTTTTATAGCTGAGTTCTGCGAGTCTTTCAACAAATTTGTTAGATATCCTTGGTTTATCCTCCAGTTCACTTTGCGGATTGCCTGAATTCCTATTTTCTTTCATCTCGTTGTATTCTATTCGAATAGACTTTATCTCAAATCTATTCTTCGATACCCCTTCTGTATTATTCCTAACGTCCTTGTGCGATTCGGAATAGCTTTGATTATTCTGGCTTGACTTGGACACTTCTTCTTTGGTCACCTCTGTAGTAATTTCATTTGCTAGTTGATCCGATTTTACTTTATTCGTTGAGCTACTCGATTTTGACATCCTGATATCCTTCACAAGCTCACTCATGATAAAAGCGCCAGAATTCGCCTCTTTGTTGCTGATCTTATCTTTATTGCCTCCAGTCTTCTCACTGTCCTTGCCCTTGGTTGTCACATTTACACTGTTTTGCTGGTATACATAGACTGGTTGTTGTACATTACTTGTAAGTCCAATCTGTGTTGTGGAATTACCATTTCTTATCGATTTTACTAATTCTTCAATACCTGTATTTATTCTAACTGCTATGTCCAAAATCCCTTTCGAAGATTCGCTTGTACCGCTTATATAATGCTTAGCCTCTCCACTCATTTTTTGCCCTGTGATGAGTCTAGTGGGGGCTGGAGAGACTTCTGCATCAATATATGCTCTATATGCTCTATCCACGTTGCCTAGAAGAACCTGTGTTGAAAGTATCAAGTAGCTTTCGTTGGTTTTCTCAACAAAAGAGTTAAAGGTACTACTAAAGGTACTAATTGTGTTTGGAAATCCTACTACTCTTTCTTCGGAGCTTTTCAAATTCAAATTGATCTGCTCTTTGCTTGTGTTTGATACTTCAGGATTAACAACTATGCCTTCTCTTATACTATTCACACCGTTGTCTAAAGCAACTGCACTAACATACATATTCTCAGTATTTCGAGTGTCTATCTGCCCCTTAATCAACATAGTGGCATCGTTATCACTAGCATCTTGCACTTCGACAAGCTTCACGATTGCAATGCCTTTATTAGGAGTACCCTTTGAAACATCAACGACAGATGTGCTTGACTTATCTGTCGTAACCGTCGAGCCAGTGGAGCTGTTTTTTTGCTGAGACTGAGAAGAACTATCATCCTCTGCAACTTGCCGGCTTTTCGTGGCTTCTTCCAGTATCTTCAGAACACTGGTCAATATTGGGACGTTGCTTTGCTTGCCATTTTCTGTTGCTTGAATAGTTTTCTCGGCATCTGGTTTTAGGATGTCTTTATATCGATTCATTACCTGTATTGGTTCGGATGTTTTTTGAGATATGTCCTGTGATTCCTTTTTGCTAGCATTGTTAGTGGTGTTACCGGGTATGTGTTTCAGACTCTCAGCACTAGTTTGAGTTAATCTCCCTAGCGTTTGTGGTACTTGTTTGATCATTTGCTCAATAGCCGACTTTTCTGACTTGCCTTTTACCTGTTGAGTACTATCATCTGTCCTCTGACTTTGGTCTCTTCCTTGTGTTTGTGCCTTTTGCGTGCTTAATTCCACTTTTGTCTTATTTGTGTTTGTTGTGTTTGTTGTGTTAGTTGCTGTATTTTTTGCCACAGCACCCTTATCCAAAGATGCATCCGGTCGATAGCTGTGGTTCTGAACATTTGGCATACTTTGTTGAGATTTGCCTTTTACCTGTTGCGTACTATCATCTGCCCTCTGACTTTGGTCTCTCCCTTGTGTTTGTGCCTTTTGCGTGCTTAATTCCACTTTTGTCTTATTTGTGTTTGTTGTGTTGGTCCTATTTGTTGTCGTATTATCTTTACCTAAGGAGCTATCTTGATGATATATAGAATTTTGAGCATCTGGTATGTTTTGCTTGGAGTTAGTTGCTGCCTGCGTTTGCATCTCATCCATTGCCTGCTTTACTTGGTTCTCATGGTGATTTTCTGTACGGGTTGTAGCAGATAAACCTATCTCTTCGTTTGATGTTTTATTCGTCTGCAAGAATTTATCGTCATATTTCGACCTGCCTTTCACCGTTTGCCCTCTATCTATTTCTTTATCTGTCTCCTGATCCACGTTCTCACCCTTAGTGTTCTTGAGGTCCTCATTCTCTATTTTCACAACCTTGACAGCGTCGTCTGCGCCTTCTTCTTTATGCCCCAGAATTTTCCCTTTAATTGAATCGTGTACATCATCCTCTTGTAGTATGGCGCGTTTTTCACCGTCGTTATTTGATACATCATCTTCGGCACTCAGTCCTTTTGACTCCACATGCTCTTGGAGTGCCTTCGATTCCTCCGATTGTTTCGACTCCTTAGAAGCAATCTTCGTACCATCTTGGGGAGTACTGTCTGTTTTAGATAACTCCAAATCCTTCGTTGTTTTCAATTTGCTGAGTGGATTTGCAGAATCACCGTTGACATTCTTACCAGCATTCTTTGCAGGTTCTTTGGAAAGATTTGAGGGCCACGCACTTTTGTTGTCAGTAGTGCTGGATTGATCAACTTCAGTATCCATTTTTGCCTTCAGTTCTTCAATAACGCCCTTGAGGACATCTTCAAAAGCTGGGTTATTCTGAGCAATATCATTCAGTTTTTTCAAATCTATGCCAGCAAGTTCCTGACTCTGCATCAATTTCGTTAGATTGACCACATTGATCAAGGTCGTACCCCCTTATTCATAATCGCTATGAAAAGCTCTTCGTTGCTATCTTTGATATCTCTAAGCAATCTCACCGTTGTTTGCGAATCAACGTTCGACAAGATGTAAAGAATCAGATCTGGCCTTTTTTCAATTTTCTCTATGAAGCCCCACAATTCCTCATAGCTCATATCAGTCAAGAATGCGGAAACACCTTTGCTGAAACCACTTAGCGAGATGACTCTAGCCTCCGTAGTCACTAAATCATCGATTACATTTTTCAATTCTTCGACTTTGAAATCTATGTCACTTATTATTTGGTCAATACCCCCCATCTTTTCAACAACTTGGGCAGCTTTTTGTGGATTGACTGCCGTCAATTCTTGAACCATCTCAGCACGTGTATCTGCTGGCAGTTTTGAAAAAACAATTGCCAACGTATCCACAGACATGTTATCAGCATTCATCAATCTCCTCAACTGAACTGCATCTGAATTCAAGAAAGTGTCGACTATATCGTTCAATCTCCTAAGTGTTATCGTATCTTCAACTCTATTGAGCTCCTCTTTCAACCGTTGTTCTTTCCAGCTATTCTCTATCTCAGTTAGTGAGCTGATTATCCTTTCTACTTCTTCCTCTTTCATTGCTAACTCTGCTTCCCTTTGCTGTACTTCGTTCATCAAACTATTCAATTGTTCTTGATATTTCTGGTATATTCTCTCAAAGTAATCTCCAGGGCTCAATGTTTCCAGGCTTTCGTATTGTACATAATTCTTTATGAACGGTATCTTTGAAAAAACATAACTCACATAATTTTTCCACCCATGGAATGTACCTGCATCCGGGCCATACAGTTGTTTTGAAAGAAAGGATGAATATCCGAAAAGGAAGAGCAGTGAGAGGACGACAAGCGCTATCACAATACCAAGTATTATAGGAATTGCCTTACTTTTTTTCGCCACACCTTACACCTCCCAAGGTTGTCATTTTACTATTCTTTAGCCGTACTATGGTTTCCTTAATCACTAAAATGAGTAGACAGGATGAACTACCCCCACCTATAGAGGTGGGTGGCTTCGTGGTCAATACTCGTAACCGAGCAAGTTTCCCCACGCTCAAAGGGCTGTTCC
>DPIB01000068.1 GCA_003522805.1 Fervidobacterium sp.
AGTTCCTGAACTACGTTCTTGTTATGTACTACCTCACCATCTGTGAACAAGTATTCACCGGCTAGTAAACCCTTCTTTATCTGGTCTATAGCTTTAGATACCCCGAAACAAAAACCTACAGGTCCTAAAATGATGTTTACGTCATAATTCACAGCTTACACCTTTCTTTCACAATTTCAATTATTCTATCAACAACTTGCTCCACTGTAAGGTTCGATGTGTCTATCTCTATAGCATCTCCTGCTTTAACAAGCGGTGCAATGTCACGGGTAGAATCATTTTTGTCCCTCTCGATTATTTGTTCTAACAGATCTTCATACTTTACGTCGATACCTTTGTTTTTCAATTCGTCATATCTTCTTCTTGCTCGAACTTCAGGTGATGCAACTAAGAATATCTTAACATTTGCATCAGGTATAACAACTGTACCAATATCCCTTCCCTCGGCTACTATGCTTCTGTTCTTACAGATCTCTTTCTGTATTTGTGTCAAGAATTCACGGACATCGTTATGAGATGCAAAATCAGAAGCATACATACCAGCTTCTGGCGTCCTTATCTCATCACCAACTATCTGCCCATTTAAATAGAACTTCCCTTCATCGTATTTGATTTTGATGTGTTCAAGATATTTCTTTAGTGAAGCTTCCTTTGCTGAGGCACCTAAATTATGTAAAACCAAACCGATCATACGGTACATTGCACCAGTGTCCAGATAGTCTATGCTCAACCTCTGAGCAATCAGCTTTGCAACAGTAGTTTTGCCTGAACCAGCGGGTCCATCTATTGCTATTTTACAGTGCAAACTATCAAGCCTCCTCGACCGTCTGAACGATTTTGAACACTCTGTCGAGTCTCGTCATTTCGAAGATCCTCATCACCGTTTGTTTTAGGCATGCTAGTACCAATTCTTTTTCTGCCATTCTAGCATCCTTATAGAGTGCAACTAAACTGCCAAGTCCTGCACTGTCGATGTAGTTTACTTCAGACATATCAAGTACTATCTTCGAAAGTTTAGTTTCGTTGATTGCGTCTTTGAGGAACTTTTTTACTTCTCCAGAATGATATGCATCGATTTCTCCGTGAATTGTGATTATCAATTTCTCCCCTTGCTCATTCTTCTCAAAATTTACAGGCATTGAAACACCTCCCCCAGGTTCTTAAAGTCTTTATGTCTCATTCGTTCACTGTTTTAACGTTATTCCGACTTCGTCTAGCTGAGCTTGTGAAACGGTAGATGGTGCATTTGTCAGTAAGCATGTCCCACTTGAAGTTTTCGGGAATGCAATTACTTCCCTTATATTTTCTACGCTGACTGCAATAGATACTAATCTATCCAAACCCAACGCAATTCCACCGTGCGGTGGTACTCCATATTGCAATGCCTCTAACAAAAATCCAAATTTCTCATTGGCTTCTTCTTTTGATAATCCGATCATTTCGAATACTTTTTCCTGTATCTCTCTCTTATGTATCCTTATACTCCCACCGCCAGCTTCAAAGCCATTGATTACCATATCATATGCATATGCCCTTATCTTTGCCGGTTCAACGTTGTTTTCGATATCTTCGATGTAAGGCATTGTAAAAGGATGATGGCGTGCCACAAAGCGTTGCTCTTCATCGCTCCATTCCAAAAACGGAAATTCTATAACCCAGAGCGCATCGTAACCTGATACTTTCATATATTGTTTGCCTATTTTAAGTCTTAATGCGCCTAATGCTGTGTTGAGCTTTTCTCTGTCTTCGTGAACTGCTAAAATAAATACATCGCCTTCGGAGACGTTGTAATCCTTTGATATCGCTACATACTCGTTTTCAAGATATTTTGCAGTAGTAGATGTTATCTGTCCATTTTCTATCTTGAACCAGAGTATTCCACCAAGTCCATAGCCTTTGACAAATTCAGAATACTCATCCGCGATTTTTCTACTCATAGGAATATTTGCCTTGAAACCTTTCACAAATCCGTCTTTATCAATAATGTCTTTAACTATCTTGAAATCAGAATTCTTGAAATATTGAGTTAAATCCATCATCTCCATACCATATCTTCTATCCGGTTTGTCTGAACCGTACTTTTCCATTGCCTCTTCGAATGGCACTTTATCAAACTTTTCTGGTAGATTGATCCCAATTGTGGCATAGATATGTCTTGCAAGCCCTTCGGCGAGTTGCAAAACATCTTCCATATGTACAAAAGACATTTCTATATCTATCTGTGTGAATTCCGGTTGCCTATCTGCACGTAGGTCTTCATCGCGGAAGCACCTTACTATTTGGAAATACTTGTCCATTCCTGAAACCATCAACAATTGTTTTAATAATTGTGGACTCTGTGGTAGCGCATAGAAATTGCCTTTCTTTAACCTTGATGGAACAAGAAAATCCCTTGCGCCTTCTGGTGTACTCTTCGTAAGGTAAGGTGTTTCTATTTCTAAAAAGCCTTTGTCACTCAGATAAGCACGAGTTGCAAACGCCATTTTATGGCGTACTATCAGATTATTTGTCATCCTTGCACTTCTCAAGTCTAAATACCTGTATTTCAACCGTACTTCTTCTGATACCTCATCACCGGGATAAAATGGTGGTAGTTTTGATTTTGAAAGTATTTCCAAACGTTCTACGACTACCTCTATTTCACCCGTTAGTTCATTTGTAACAGCTTCCTTTGGCCTTTTTCTCACAGTTCCTTCTATCTGAATGACATCCTCTCTGGAAATCTCATCTACTTTACTATATACAGGTGAATCAGGATTGACTACTATCTGTGTTTTACCATATCTATCCCTTAATATCACGAATTTAACACCACCAAGATCTCTTATCCTATCAACCCAACCAGACAGCGTTACTCGTTCACCTTCATCTGTAGCCTTCAGCTCTCCACAAGTATGTGTTCTATACATCTGATTACCTCCTGATATCAGTTGTTTACAACTCTGTACAATTCTAGAAATTCTTATTATGTTATTGTTCTTTTCCCTTTTGATATGCTTCCCAATCTTGCAAGAATCTCTTGATCCCAGCATCTGTAAGTGGGTGGATGAACATCTTTTTCAGTACGTCGAAAGGTATTGTTGCGATATCCACGCCAATCATTGCTGCCTCGACGACATGCATAGGATGTCTTATACTTGCCGCTATAACTTCTGTATCAAACCCATAATTTGAGTATATCTGAATTATCTCATCAAGCAATTTAACACCATCATTTCCATTATCATCTATTCTACCTATGAATGGACTAACAAATGTTGCTCCTGCTTTTGCAGCCAGCAATGCTTGATTTGCGCTGAAGATTAACGTTACATTTGTTTTGATTCCTTCGGCGGAAAGGATCCTCACTGCCTTTATCCCATCCGGTGTCATCGGTATTTTGACCACCACGTAATCATCTATGGCAGCCAACTTTCTTGCTTCTTCAACCATTACGTCCCATTTTAGGGAGATAACTTCAGCTGAAACAGGGCCTTGAACAAGTTGACAAATATCCTTTACCCTCTTTTCAAAATCAGCCCCTTCTTTTGCTATCAAAGTTGGATTAGTTGTGACACCGTCCACAATGCCCCACTCAACTCCTTGCCTGATTTCATCGATATTAGCAGTATCGAGGAATATTCTCATGTTTTCCCCTCCCCCTTTTGGCAACATTTTTTGGTTTACAGTCGTATATTCTGAACCACTCATCTTATGATGCTTTCTACCAATTTTCTACCAATTATACCATAAAAAATAATTATTTACCCCTTTTACGTCATTTCCTGCCTTCTATTTTGTATCTTTCTTACTTTTCAAGAAATCCTCTACTTCTGTTTTGCCAAATATTGCCAAGGCACCTTCTGCATGGGTGTACATGTCGTTTCCTGCGTACAACAGCATATCGGGTGATATTCCATCCTTGTAGTAATCGCTATCGTAGTGTATTCCTAGAATCTCTCCTACATAAAGAACGTGATCACCATATGCTCTCCTATCAACAACCTTACATTCATAACAACAAATAGCACTTTTAAGCACTGGAACGTTCAATTTGACACCTGCATCGTACTTTATATCAAAGACTTCTTCCTTGTAGCATTGCCTTCCAGAAGTCCTCCCAACAAGGCCTGCCAGTTTATAATCGTCGAACTGCAAGAAGTTAAGGGAGAATGCACCCGACTCTCTGATTATCTCGTTTGTATATCTTTTTGGAGAAATGGAAACTGCATAGAGTGGTGGATCAAATGATAACTGCATGTGCCATGCAGCTGCCATAAAGTTTGACCTTCCATCATGAATTGCTCCAACGATGGTAACTGGGAATGGGTAGTGAAAATAATACTTCTCGGATCTTTCCAAAAATTTATGCATTTCATTGCCCCCTTAGGAAGTCTAATAATGTTATGTTATTATATCAATTATATTTTATCACAGTTCACCTGAATAAAAAATATATGGTATAATTTAACTGCAAAACGTGAGGAGGTGTCCAAGTTGGAAGAGTTGACAGACAATGAGTTTAAGAAAATGACACTGAAAAATGCCGTACTATATGAGAATAGATCGGAGCTTGTAAAATTTTCTCTCAAAGTTATAGGTGAAGAGGATGAAATCATTAGGGCTTTTATCAGCGTCGATGAACAAGCATGTGGCGGTATTCCAATAGGTGTGAAAGATAACATGCATGTCAAGGGTTTTAAAACAACTTGTGCTTCCAAGATGTTGAAAGGTTATGTAGCACCATTCGATGCAACAGTTGTGAGGAAACTAAGGGAAAATAAATTCTCGGTTGTCGGGAAAACGAATTTAGATGAATTTGCAATGGGGGCAAGTACCGAGTACTCTGTTTATGGAATAACAAGGAATCCCCACAATTTAGAAAGGGTCGCAGGTGGAAGTAGCGGAGGTTCTGCCGCAGCTGTTGCATCTGGCGAAGTGATTGCCGCTTTGGGTAGCGATACGGGTGGTTCGATACGACAACCTGCTTCATTTTGTGGAGTTGTTGGATTCAAACCCACATATGGATTGGTTTCAAGATACGGCTTAGTTGCGTTTGCTTCATCCCTAGACCAAATTGGTCCCATCACTAAGACTGTTGAAGATAGTGCCATTTTGATGAACATAATTGCAGGGAAAGATGAGATGGACCCAACAACGGTTGAGAGAAACATAGATTTCACAGGATTCATTGGTAGTCAATTGCCGAAAATGAAAATTGCTGTCGCCAAGCAGTCTTTTGGTGAGGGAGTTGAAGATGGAGTAAAAGAGAGAATGAGAGAGTTTGTCAAATTGGTTGAGAATTTAGGGCACGAAGTAACGATGATCGATATAGATGAACTGAAATACTCTGTAGCCACGTATTACGTAATTGCACCCTCAGAGGCTGGTACAAACCTTTCGAGATTCGATGGGGTCAAGTATGGTCTACGCATTCCCTCGGATTCACTGCGTGATGCATATGAAAGGACTAGAGGTGAGGGATTCGGTGATGAAGTAAAGAGAAGGATACTGATCGGCACATTTACACTCAGTGCCGCTTATTATGATGCCTACTTTGAAAAGGCACAAAGAGTAAGAAGAAAGCTCTCAAATAGATTATCCGAGATATTCGAAGAATACGATTTCATAATCACGCCAACATCTCCCACTGTCGCATTCAAGGTAGGTAGTGTATCTGACCCACTCGTTTATTACATGATGGACATATTCACGATACCAGCAAATCTCGCAGGTCTGCCGGCAATCAGTATACCATTTGGTGAAGTAGGTAATCTACCAGTTGGTGTCCAGATAATGGGTCCACGGTTTTCTGACGCCAAGATACTTGGATTTGGGGATTTTATAGAAAAACAATTGCGATAGGAACAGGAGCATGCCTTTCAGGAATGATGCGAAGGAGGAAGAATTCTATGGATAACAGGTACAAACCTGTAATAGGTCTTGAGATACATGTGCAACTTAATACTAAAACAAAGGCTTTCTGTGATTGCAGTGCTGAGGTTTTTGATCTGGAACCTAATTCCTCGATCTGCCCCATATGTACGGGACATCCTGGAACGCTTCCTGTACCTTCCGATGAGATGTTCAAACTTGGGATAAAGGTTGCAAGTGCTCTGAATTGCCAGATCAACCTTTATTCTAGGTTTGATAGGAAGAATTATTTCTATCCTGACTTACCAAAAGGATACCAGATAACCCAGTTTTTCCACCCATTAGCTGAATTTGGTTGGCTTGAAGTGAACGGTAAAAAGGTACATATAAGAAGAATACATCTCGAAGAGGATGCAGGTAAACTTATTCATTCCGGAGATAGCATAACAGAATCTGATTACTCGCTTGTGGATATGAATAGATGTGGTGTACCTTTAGCGGAAATCGTTACGGAACCTGATATAGAATCTCCAGAACAAGCACGGGTTTTTATGGAGAAACTTCGTGCCATACTACGGTATATCGATGCTAGCACGGGTGATATGGAAAAAGGTGCTATGCGGTGTGATGCAAACATATCGGT
>DPIB01000058.1 GCA_003522805.1 Fervidobacterium sp.
GATTATGGAGAGAGGGGTAATTAATGGATTTAGAAGATATACTCAAACTCGAAGAGGAAGAAATTGAGAAACTAAAGTTCAAAGAACTCATGGAAATGATAGATTTTATAAAAACATCCTTCGTTTCAACAGATTTAGACGTAGAAGTGCAGATCAAACTTTACTCTAAAGCCATAATACTTCTAATGAAGGCTCGGGAAAAATTATCAGCGATTAAGAAACAGAAAGAAGAAATCGACAAGATGTATGAAGAATTTGTGAGGAAAATGGATCAATAAGATTCAATAAGTAAGGCATTGAAAATTCAAGAATAGTGGGGGGTAAGGACACTTGAAAAGGGATAAATATTTCTTCCAGAAGTTTCCAACTTTGCCTATAGTGGGTATAATAATAGCTATAGTACTTTTGCTAATCGATTTGCCAAGTGACTTCATTGGCAAGTATACACCTATAGCTAAGGTAACGATACTTGTTATTGGCAATATCATTCTTATATTTGGTGTTATAGAAATAGTATCGTATATCATCAAGCTTTTATCTATGAGGGATTTTAAGAATAACCTTGAAGAAGTCAAAAACAATGCAATTAGTGAAATCAAAAAGACAAACTCTGTTTTTATAGCTGACTTCCTTTCGTTCAGACCTTGGATGAGTGATGAGTACTTCGTCAAATCAAAAGATGGCGTACCGAGATATTTCTATCCGATGTACCTTGTGATATTCTCAGTTGGTGATGATATTTTATTTGTTAACGAGATAAAAATAAATGTGTCTCAAAAGACATGGAGTTTAGCAGGCTACCATGCTATCCCACTTGAGGCGATAAGTTCTGTTGGCCTCGTTCAAGATAGGATACTCTTCACAAATTATAATGGAGACAATTCCGCAACGGTATATTTTATCGAAATAGCAACTACAGGTGGAAGCATAAGAATAGCGCTTTTTGAAGAAGAAATACTCTCAAGCAATGGTGAGATCAAAACCATTCGAGATGAATTCATGTCCAAAATAGTTTTTCTGATTAGAACAGTTGGTAAGGGAAGAATACAGAGGCATAATTTCCTAATTTGATTAACTTTAAACTATTTCGTTTTATTTTTTGAAATATCCGTATAGTTTAGGAAAATCAAATATTGAAATAAATTAGTATTTTGTGATAAAATATAAGATAACCAGATAGCAAATTTTAACATCACGAATTTAGTAGAAAATTTTAAGAGTACTTTACAAGAGTGAATAATTGCATTTATTTTGTTTGTATGGCTACCTTACACATTATTATACATTAGAGATTATGACCACTCTCAAAAAATCCTTTAATCTAAGTGAAAAGACAGTTATGGAAAGTAACACAGCAAAGTTGTAGGATCAAACTTTGAAAAGAGTATTACAAGGAGGACTGGTAGATTTGGAATCTATACTTACTGTCAGGAATCTGAGCACTTGGTTTTATCTCGAAGAAGGAGTATTGAAGGCAGTAAACGATGTTTCATTTGAACTCTCAAAAGATGAAGTTCTTGGAATTGTGGGGGAAACTGGTTCAGGCAAAAGTATAACTGTTCGGAGTGTAATGCGTCTCATTCACCATCCTGGCAAGATAGTAAGTGGTGAGATCATCTATAGGGGACGAGGGAAAGAGGAAGACATTCTTAAAATGAGTGAAGATGAACTTACACACATAAGAGGCCAAGAGATATCGATGATATTCCAAGACCCTCTAACTTCTCTTAACCCTCTCTACACAATAGGGGATCAACTCATTGAAACGATCATGCAACACCAAGATGTAGACAGATCCACTGCTTGGAAATTAGCTGTTGAAATGCTCGATAAAGTACAGATACCAGAACCGGAAAAGAGGATGAACTCGTATCCTTTTGAATTCAGTGGTGGAATGAAACAAAGGGTTGTTATAGCAATTGCACTTTCTTGTAATCCAAAGATACTAATTGCAGACGAACCGACAACGGCACTTGATGTTACCATCCAAGCACAAGTTCTGGACTTAATGAAGCAATTACAAACTGAAATGCGCACGGGGACTCTGTTTATAACACATGATCTCGGTGTCATATCTGCTATGGCGGATAGAGTCATGGTTCTATACGGTGGTAGACAGATGGAACTTGCGCAGGCAGAAGACGTTTTCCATAAACCTAGCCATCCTTACACACATATGCTTTTAAGATCAATACCACGTGCTGATATAAAGCAAGATGCACTTGAATCGATACCTGGTCAACCTCCGAGGATGATTGACGTGCCCGATGTCTGCCCGTTTGCACCAAGGTGTCCAAGAAGGCTTGACAAATGTTCTAAAGAACTACCAAAACTTGAAGAGTTCGAACCGACTCACTACGTAAGATGCTTTAATCCAGTACCGGCTGGAGGGGATTTATATGCCTAAGAATGAAGTTATCGAGAAATCTGAGAAATATAGTGCTCCTAAAGATGAAGTTGTTGTAAGAGTAGAGAACTTGAAGAAGTACTTTCCTATATACAAAGGCTTCTTAGTGAAGAAGCATGTTGAAGATGTTAAGGCAATAGACGACATATCATTTGAGGTAAAACGTGGAGAAACATTTGCACTTGTCGGAGAATCTGGATGTGGAAAGACAACAACTGCAAGAACGATGCTAAGATTAACTGACCCAACTGATGGTAGAATAGAGATACTAGGAACTGATATCTCTAATCTATCACGAAACGAATTACTTCCTTTTAGGAGGAAGATGCAGATAGTTTTCCAGAACCCAATCGGTTCATTAAACCCAAGGATGACTGTTGGTCAGATATTGACAGAACCAATGCTTTTCCATAAAATAGTAAGCAATCAACAAGAAGCAAATGAAAAGGCCGTAGAGCTCTTGAGAATGGTTGGTTTGAAACCATTTCATATGGACAGATATCCTCACCAATTCAGTGGTGGTCAAAAACAGAGAATAGCTATAGCAAGGGCTTTGAGCGTTAATCCTGAAATAATTTATCTTGACGAGCCAACATCTGCATTAGATGTTTCGGTTCAAGCACAGATAGTGAACTTACTATTAGATTTTCAAAAAAGGCTAGGGCTTACCTACATCTTCATATCACACAACCTTGCGCTTGTAAGGTTCATAAGTGACAACGTAGGTGTTATGTATCTTGGAAGAATAGTTGAAATGGGAGATGTTAACGAAGTTTTTGATAATCCTCTTCATCCATACACAAAGGCATTGCTTTCGGCATCACCGATTCCTGACCCTGCAATTGAAAAGAAGAGGAAAAGAATAATACTAACGGGTAATGTCCCAAGCCCGATTATTAGGCCAGAAGGTTGCTTCTTCCATCCAAGATGTCCTTTCAGGATGGAACAGTGTGATAAGGCATATCCGGAGATGAAATCAGTTTCTGAGAATCACCAGGTTGCATGCTACCTGGTAGATAAAAGGGAGGTGTAAGTATGAGGAAGGTTCTCGTAACACTTTTTGTTTCTTTGCTAGTTATTTTCTCATTTGCAGCCTACATCGGTGAAGACGCTACAGGTAAGAAAGGTGGTACACTTACTGTTGGAACGTTGAGCGGTCCAAGGACTCTCAACGACACGGTTTCTAAAGAGACGAGCTCATCTGATGTTATCACGATGTTCATGGGTTATGGTGGTACACTTATCGAGATGGATGAAAACGGTAACTTCTATCCAGCTCTTGCTGAAAAATGGGATGGGCCACGCCTAACGAAAGATGGCGGTATGGAAATCATTTGGTATCTCAGAAAAGGTGTTAAGTGGAGTGACGGTAAGCCATTCACGGCAGATGACGTTGTTTTCACACTTAACGATGTGTATGTAAATCCAGATATTGTAAGTTCATTCAAAGATATTCTTAGAAGTACGAATGACTATCTACCAAAGGCAACAAAGATCAACGACTACACAGTCAGAATGTACTATCCTGAACCGTTCAGACTTGCTCTCAGATACCTTGGCGGAATGTACATATTCCCAAAACACGTAGCTGAGTCATGGGTTAAGAACAAGAAATTTGCCGAATTCTGGACGGTAGATTCGATCAATAAAAAGGAAATAGTGGCACTTGGGCCGTTTATCCCTGTCGAATACGTACCAGACCAATACGTGAGATTCACTGCAAACCCGAACTACTGGAAAAAAGACAAGAGCGGTACGCAGCTTCCATATCTCAAAGAATTCATTTTCAAGATCATATCTTCACAAGATGCAATGAAACTTGCATTTGAAAATGGAGAAATAGATATCTATTCACCAAGAGGAACAGAATTCGCATACTTTAAAGAAAACGAAAAGAAATTCAACATCACAGTTCTATCATACGGCCCAGCGTATGGAACGGAATTTATAACATTCAACTGGAACAACAAAGACGAAGCAAAAAGAGATTGGTTCAGAAATGTTCACTTCAGAAAAGCAGTTGCATACGCAATGGACAAGAAAAAGATAATAGACACACTCTACAACGGACTCGCAATAGAACAATGGTCGCCGGTTTCCATGGCTTCACCGTATTACAACGAAAAAGTCACAGTAAAATACCCATATGATCTGAACAAAGCAAAGGCAGAACTTAAGCTTGGAGGATTTACATGGGACAAAAACGGAAAACTTCTCGATAGCAAGGGTAGACCTGTCAAATTCATGATTGAAACGAATGCAGGTAACAAAGTTCGTGAAGGTATGGCAAACATCATTGCATCAGCTCTTAAGCAACTTGGAATGGATATAACGATGATCCCTGGCGACTTCAATACGATGGTCAACAGAATGCTCAACGTTGGTGACTGGGATGCCATAATCATTGGACTTACTGGAGGAGACGAACCACAGGGTGGAAACAACGTATGGGCACTTGATGGTTCACTTCACTTCTGGAATCTGTCACCAGAGCTTGCAGACTGGGTAGATCCTAAGATATACACCATTCCCGACTTTGAAAAACAGATCGATAAGATATTCAAAGAAAACGTGAGAATACTCGACGATAAAGTCGTGAAAGACTACTGGGCACAATTCCAAAAACTCGCATCTGAAAATATTCCACTTGTTTACACAGTCAACAGTCTAAGACTATATGCATGGCGCAACACCTTGAAGAACGTTAGAATAGGGTTGTTGCAAGGTACACTTTGGAACGCTGATTGGCTGTACAAGGAGTAAGAATTTAACATTTGGGCGGGCTATCGCCCGCCCATTAATTCTATTAGTTCTGTTAGCTCATTATTCACGTACTTGAGTTTTGAAGCTTACGAAACCTAAAGGAGAGGTGAACTGGGTTGGTTAAGTACATAGCCCGCAGGTTGCTAATAATGATTCCTGAACTATGGATAATTACAGTGATAGTTTTCACGTTGATTCAGCTATCACCTGGTACATTCTTAGACCAGTACAGGTTGGACCCATCCATTTCCACAGAGACTCTAAAGGCAATGGAAAAGGAACTGGGGCTTGACAAACCAGCTGTTGTCCAATATTTCTACTGGTTAGGAAAGTTGGTGAGACTTGATTTCGGATATTCCTTCTATTACAGGAGACCAGTGGTTGATCTGATCGCAGAGAGATTACTTGGAACATTTGTTCTATCTTTGTATTCCTTTGTTATATCTTGGATCATTGGAGTTGTATTGGGGATTGTATCTGCATTGAAGAAGTACACAGCAACTGATAAGATACTCACGGTTGTCGCATTTAGTGGATTGGCCCTTCCTGTATTCTTCCTTGCACTTATCTTGCTTTACGTAGCAGCACGCACAGGCTGGTTCCCAATCGGAGGTATGTATAGCCCAGAGACATCGAGAATGGATGTTTGGAGTGCTTTCAAAGATATATTATGGAGGCTACAACTTCCTGGCTTTGCTCTTACATTCGGTAGTTTTGCAGGTTTGATGAGATATCAAAGAGGAAGTCTACTGGATGTTATGAATGAGGACTATGTGGAATTTGCAAGAGCGAAAGGAATGCCCGAAAGGGTTGTCATATACAGACATGCTTTAAGGAATGCCATAAATCCTCTGATAACTATGTTCGGTGGGAGCTTGGCAGGACTTCTAAGTGGCGCAGTTATCACCGAGACTATATTTTCTTGGCCTGGATTGGGTAGATTAACATATCAAGCTCTTCTTCAAAAAGACTACTATGTTGTCATGGCAAGCACGGTCATAAGCACGGTACTTTTAGTCGTTGGAAACCTTGTCGGCGATATCTTGCTAGCCGCGGTAGATCCAAGGATTAGATACGAATAAGGAGGGCTTGAAGAAATGAGCAAAGAAGAAGACAAGAAAAAAGAAAATAAGAGATTGAACGATCAACAACAAGGACCAATTTTGGATACGAATGGAGAAAGCGTCGACTTTGAAGAAGTATTTTTAACTCGCGGCCAGCTAATGTGGAGGGCATTCAGAAAAAATAAACTTGCAATGGTTGGTATGTGGATCCTCATCGTAATGTACATTGCCATGATTTTTGCAGATTTTCTGGCTCCGTATGATCCATTTGCTCAAAACTTGAACCATTCTTTGAAAAGACCGACGAAATTGTTTAAAAGTTACAATGTCGCAGATCTGGATACTAGTATGATGCCTTACGTACTTCCCGAAGATAGCTACATAGATAAACTTGAATATACCAGGAACTTTAAAACGAGGCTTTTTCCAAGTAGGATAAAGGTACAATACACTGATGGGAGAGAAGTAGCAGTTATAGATAAAAATGTAGTTGAAGTAAAGGAAGATGGAACAATAATACCCAAATATCTTCCAAAAGGTAGAACTCTTGATGACAAGTTTGTATTAGCGGACTCCATAAGACTTGTGGTAAGAACAAAAGGCTATGCGAAAATCGATGGTGAATGGAAACAATACAAAGACGAAACAGAAGACGTTGATTCGCTCGTTTTCGGAGTTGATAGTAGTCTCCTCGAAAAGGGTGCAAATATTCGGTTAACTCATTCAAGGACTGCAAGGTCGGTTGTTGCTCAGAATGAAGGTTGGAAGATCGGATTCTTCACAATGGATGAACAAGAGGCGATGAACAGGCTTACAGAAGTCAAACTAGAGCAAGAGCTTGTTGGTGTAAAATACTACGACGAAGAGTTCAATGAATACATGATTTCGACGGATGAGGCTAGGGTAGTCTCTTATGATTATAAATTCTATCCGGTGAAATGGTTCATCAAATCTTGGGGACCAGATAGGACTAATCCAAGCAAGGTTGGTTATCTCTTCTGGGTGATTCCGCTCTATCATCACCTGTTCGGTGTGGACAACTACGATAACAACGAATATGTGTCATTGAATATATTCGGTGCTGATACATTTGGAAGAGATGTTTGGAGTAGGATAATATTTGCCTCCAGAATATCTTTAACTATAGGATTCATCGGACTCACAGTTACTCTTCTTCTCTCATTGCTATTTGGCGGAATATCTGGCTTCTATGGTGGACTAATAGATGAAACAATAATGAGAATATGTGAGATTCTCATGGCGATCCCGGGGTTCTATCTGATGCTGTTGCTACGTGCTGTCTTGCCTGTCGATTTGCCTAGTACACAGACTTATATGCTTCTAGTTTTCATACTAGCATTTCTTGGCTGGCCCGGAAGTGCGAGAATTATCAGAGGTCAAATCCTTGCTGAAAGGCAGAGAGAATACGTTGAAGCCGCAATTGCACTCGGATATCCGGACATGAGGGTAATGTGGAGGCACATAATTCCGAATCTTTCGACATATTTAATAGTCAGCGCTACTCTCTCGATACCGGGATATATACTTGGAGAAGCCGGACTTTCATACCTCGGACTTGGTATTAGGGAACCATCTGCATCGTGGGGAAACATGCTAACAGCTGCTCAGGATGTGTATATTCTTGAAAATGCGCCATGGTTGCTCATACCGGGAGCGTTCATATTTATTGTTGTTCTTGCGTTCAACTTTGTTGGTGATGGATTGAGAGATGCTATAGACCCAAGGGCACTTGGATAATCTGATTTGATTTGAGATGAATAGGACATAGAAAAGTGGCGGTTTTATCCGCCACTTTGTTTTGGTTCTTCAAGCTTTTGAGTAGCAAATCAACAGTTAATAAAACTATCTCACCCTTAGTTTTCGTATTTAAGCCAATCAACAATTTCGTTGACGTAGCCGAATGCCATTGCTACAACTGTATCTGCACCACCATAGTATATTGCCAAACGATTTGTCAGTGGGTCTACCAATGCAGCAACTGGAAATACAACGTTTTGCACGTCACCAACACATTCGTAACCCTCTTGTGGTGATAACAAGTATGATTTGGACCTCTTTATCACATTCCAAGGCTTATCCAAGTCAAGCAACGCCGCACCAAAGCTGTACACATATCCGTTACAAGATAACAGTACACCATGATAAAACAATAGCCATCCCTCATCCGTCTCTATGGGCGAGGGGCCAGCACCTATCTTCAAAGATTGCCAAGGTGTATAACCGGCTGCCATTACAAACCTATGCATACCCCAGTGAATCATATCAGGACTCTCACTGTAAAAGATATCACCGAACGGCGTGTGTCCATTATCCGATGGCCTGTTGAGCATGGCATATTTGCCATTTATCTTTCTGGGGAAAAGTACCCCATTTCTGTTGAAAGGTAAGAGCGCATTTTCTATCTGGTAGAACTTCTCAAAATCATACGTGTAGCCTACACCGATCGTAGGGCCGTGGTAACCATTACACCATGTAATCCAATATCTATCTTCGATGAATGTCACGCGAGGATCATACTTGTACTCACTTTCTATGGGGTCTCGTGTTTGTTGTATGAACTCGATAGGTGAATCATCGATCCGCCAATCTAAGCCATCTTTGCTAAATCCTCTTCTTACATTCATCCTTCTTTGCCTATCATCGACTCGGAATACACCAGCAAATTCACCATTGAATGGTACAACTGCACTATTGAATATACTATTTGAACCTTTTGCTTGGTCTCGTTTTATTATTGGGTTCCTCGAATATCTCCACAGAACATCACTGCAACCAGCTGGTCTTTCTTCCCAAGGTATGTTGTTTAACTCCGTAGCGTAAACTATCACTTTCAATTTCACTCTCCTTTATTTTGAGATTGGTTTGATTTGTTCCCACGCAGTACTTATCATGTTGAAATGTTCTGTTAAATCATTTCCCAAGTGCTGCAGTAGTTAAAGGTTCATTCCATTGTGAGGTTGAGATATCGTACAAACCGAATCCAGAGCAAAATTCCCAGTATGCAGTCGAAAAACCGAATTTCTCAGCTATCTCTCTAACTATTTGTGTCCACAAGACACGAGATTTCATATCAGCCTTTGAATAAGCACCAAATTCACCAAGAAAGATGGGTACATTATTCTTCTTCGCCCAGTCACTGACATGTTTGAAATGCACATTGATTTGCTCAACTTCAAGGTCACTACCTTTCCATTCTACACCCACAGGTAATTGTGGGTCAACCCATTCTGCGCCTTGATGTGTAAATGTGAATGGTTCGTAGTAATGGAAGGAGACGATGATGTGTTCATCCCTTACAAGTTTCAACTCATCGATAGCTGAGTAATTCGACCAATTTGGGACATCGATGATGACCACTCTGTTCGGGTTTGTCTTACGTATAACGTTCAAAACTTCAGGATAGATTTCGTTCCAGAGATCAGAAGTCAAATTCTGCGCAGGTTCGTTGAATATTTCAAAGTAAAGAGAATCAGAGTAGTCTTTGAACGCATCGGCAATTTGCCTCCAAATCTCTATTAACTTTTCTTTGTGATCTTGCGGTGATTGATACATTTCCTCGAAGTGATGTGTGTTTATGATCACAATCAAGTTATTCTCCAAGGCCTCGTCAACAACGTGTTTTACCCTATTCAGAAATTCTTTATCTATCTTGTATGGATAATTTTCTTCAATATGAGCAGACCAGCGAATGGGAATACGTACAGAATCAAAACCACGTTCTTTGATGATAGAGAAATAATCATCCGATATG
>DPIB01000183.1 GCA_003522805.1 Fervidobacterium sp.
TCTTTCACCTAGTGGTTTTACTTTCATGCTCTTACCCCCTCCTGTCACAGTTTTGGTTTTTGAGTTATCACTCTTATTACCCATGTGCTAATTTTAGTATAACAAAAAAAGCAAAATTGTGAATCACTATTCTGGACGATTATCGAAGGTTATTAGTTGTTAGACATGAATATTTGTACTTTTCTCTGTTTTACGCACTTATGTATTTTAGCTTCTCAATTATCAAAATCATCAAATCATTAGTAAATCATCAGTAGAAACAGTGAACTATCCCCACCTATAGAGGGTGGGAGACTTCTTGGCAAACTGTGTTAAAAACTCTGCAACTCGTCACGCACATTTGCACAAATGCACAAAAAAGGAAGCCTAAACGGCTTCCATGAGATATTCAGATATTTGGTGGAGCCGATGGGATTCGAACCCACGGCCTCTACCGTGCCATGGTAGCGCTCTCCCAAACTGAGCTACGGCCCCAATACAAGTTCCAATCGCTAAAAGATTATACCACATGACTGTGAAAAATCAATATACGTGTTTATTAGGATAAAATTATGGCGATAAAGAATATATAAGAGATGGAAAAGGGATGCAAAAGAGATGCAAAAGAAAATATGGGAAATAAATTTGGAAATTTGGAGGTGTATTCGTGTATGATGAATCGTTTTTCTGCTCATATCAAAGGCCACTGGATTGTCTTGATAGCCATTATTTTATGCCTTTCTGCAATCATAATTCAAAGTTGTTCTTCCCCAACAGTTACTAGTAGTAAAAAGGTAGATTTGCGATTGAATACGATAACAAGAATTGGTGAACCAATCTCAATAGTAGTGGAACCAACTGAACCAGGTATTTCAAAGATAGAACTTTCAATATCGAGCAGTGATACAAGCGTAAGTAGATTACTTCGCTCCTATCCGTACCGTTACGATTGGATACCTGATAAACCAGGAGAGTACGATGTTGAGACGATTGGCACATCGATAATCGATGGTAAGCAATACAAAGAGTCATCTCATGTCACCGTCTTTGATCAACTACCACCAAACATCGAGGATATAAAGCTCATACCAGAAAGGCCTTACGTGGGTGACGAAGTTCTATTGCAGTTGAAAGTAGGTAGCAAAAACCCAAAAGTCGATTTGGCTGTCTCCGGTGCTTTGTCGCAGGACTCAACTATAAAACCTGGTTATACATATCTTAGACTTGGAAGCATAGGGAAGGAAGGCAACGTAGAATTATTCATAAACACAAAGACATATTATACAAGTGATGCTACGAAACTGTCTTTTACAGTTCTTCCCATGGACAGTGAAGGACCAGAAATTGTTGTCTATGCGGATACATTCTATTCAGAACAGTCAAATATATCTGTCAGGGTTACACTCAGAGATAATGTGGCACTCGCACACTATTCCTTAACGTTCGATGGAATTCCTGTTGTTGATAAAAATATAAACGGGACTACCTACACCGAAGAGGTGTTGATTGGGCCAAGAGATTTAGGTACTCATGCGATAAACATCATTGCATACGATAGGGAAGGCAACATGTCAACATTTGCAAAGAGGATATACGTTGGGGGTACGGCGCTGAGATTTCAAGTTGAACTAAGCCCTGCGGAACTCATCGCAGGCAGAACTGCTGTGATTGCCGTAATTCCTCAAGAGAAAGATGTCATATACAAGAGGGTTGTTTACTTAGTCGATGGGAAGAATGTGGCAGAGTATCCAAGTGCAACATCGGCAGCAGTCCAACTATTCACGCTTTGGGAGATAGAGGAAGGAGACCACTACATAACAGTCTATGCAGAATCCAGTGATGGAAGGGCAGGTATCGCAGAAACTGTAATATCTGTTAGGGATTTCAACGGTCCAAGATTTGTTTCGTTGAAGGCAAATGGTGTGGAATTGTCGAAATCAGAAGCCAATTATGTATTTCCTGGTCTCACAGTATTTGAATTAACTGTATTTGACCCAGGTGGTATAAACACATCGAGCAAACCGAGATTACTCATACGAGAAGACGAAATGAGCGAATTCTACAGAGACCTTGCTATGGATGTATCGGACGTATCTTCGGATGGTAGGACTGTAACATTTTCCGTACAGACAAGCTTGTCGCTTGGCTACTACTACGTGTCATTGATGAATGTTAAAGACAAGAGTGGAAACTTAATGCCTGATGTCGGTAAATTCCTGTTGTATGTACAATAATGACTAGTCTCAACGCCCTGGACTGCTTGTCCAGGGCTTTTTACGAATATTCAATATTCCATTTCACTCTTCCCGTATAAAAAGTATTTCAGGCATTTACACATTTACGAACAAGGGGACCATGTAACAAACCACTTAAAAATTTGCTAAAAGAAAAGCAAAAAGTGGCGATAAGTTATAAGAAAGTGTGTTGAGTGTCTGCAACTACATCTTTACGGATTTGCAAGAACCGTATTCTGCATCGTGGCTGAACAGTCACACGCATGAAGAATCGGCAAGGATTATCGTAAAAACTAAGGTACAAAGCGAGGAGGTGGATTTATGAAAGGGTACGTGAGGATCATTTTGGTAGTTACATTATTACTATTATCTACAGCACTATTAGCTGGCCTAACTATAAGCCCACTATGGCCATCGGGGAATACGTGGAAAGTGCCAAACAAGACAGGTCCAACCATCATAACCAAGGCAACTGGAAATATGCTATTCTTGTCGAAGGATGGTGCGCTCTACGAATTAATGATGTCTGGTGCCCTAAAATCGTACGGACAAGTGGGTGGAATCACAAACATAGTGGCACCTGCAGCTTATTTTACACTTGGTAGTAAGAATTACGTCACATACGTCACAGCACAAGGCACAGAACAAAATAAACTTGTAGTGCATGAAGCAGTCTCAGGCGGAATAGTCAAAACAGAAAATCTCTCAGCTTCTGCTTATGGCGTTGTTGCCGAGGTTGATGGGACGGGTGGTGTACTGATTTACACTGCAACGATGGATGGAACCGTTTATGCAGTACCGTTTAATGGAACGAATTTCCTAACAAGCAGTACTACCACCGTTCATGCTCCGGTAAAAATTCCGCCGGTGCTTAGCAATGATGGAAACTGGCTATATGTAATGACTCAGAATGGTAAACTGTATAAGATCGACTTAACTGTCGGAGACATTAATGCTCCAACAGATCCTGAAATACAACTTGGCGGTGAATTCACCGTACCGATGGCGATGGATGAAAATGGGTGTCTGTACGCACTTAATTCGATTGGTGTGCTTTATAAGATTAATGTCGACAAGGAAGTGCATGTGTCCACCGGATTGACAAGCTCTGATAGTGCTGGTATTCTGATCGATGGGGACGGGTACATATACGTCTTCGGTGGAGGAAAAATTTTTGTTTTCAGTAGTAATTCAGATAGTTTGCTGAATATGACCCCAGGAGGGTATTCTACGGGGCAGCAGATCACGACCACTCCAGCGATTGTAAAGGGTAAAGATGGTATAACTTATGTTATCGTACCATCTTCTGCTAACGGTTATTCCGGTAAAATTACGATACTAGCATTCAATCCAACAGCAGGTACGTTAACGGTTGAGAAACAGTGGGATATCCCTGGTTCGTTCCCAATTAGTGCAGCGGTAGGAGTAGCACCAGTTGGTGCACTACTCGGTGATGACTACTACTTTGCAACTGCAACGAACGATGGAACGGTCTATGCATGGAAATTTGATGCACGAGGGCCGTATGGTATATGGGCAACGTATGGACAAAACTCAAGCCATACAGGATTCATTGATGCAGCTGCGGCAATCTTCAAAACAAAGATTAGGTTCATAGCAAAAGAAGGTTTGAATGGTTATTCTTTCGGAACTAATTATATGGGCACAGAGAAGTATGGTCTGCTGTACGATGCAACTGTTATGAATGCTGACGGTACCGCAGGCGCATCAAAAACTCAACTCCACACAAATGAAATAGATGATGCTAAAATACTCGAAGGTGCTCCCGGTTCTCAAAAATTGGAAGTCAAGTTTGACACGCCTACTATCGCTACACTGCTCTTCAAAAATACATTTTACAGCAACATGAAAGGTGATACTCCACCATCAACAGATGTAGAGATCAAGTTTAACATGTGGAAAATAGGAGGAAGTGATGGATACGAAGGCGGTGAGAAAGATAATCCTGCAACACTCACTTACAGATTCAACGATAGAACGGTGAA
>DPIB01000224.1 GCA_003522805.1 Fervidobacterium sp.
CATCCCACTTTGGCCAGGGTCATATACTATTAACGAAGAAACATTTGAAATAGGTTTTTATGTTGCTGTACACATTTTTAGTGTTTTGGACAAAGTTGAAGAAGTGTTGAGGAAAGGCAATCTCTCACTTGAGAAGGCCAAAACCTCGGAAGAAGGGATAGTGTTCTACAACATAATAATGGACAACGAATTGCAAGAAAGAGTTACCAAAGAAAGAGATTTTAGAGAGGCATTTTATGAAGGAAATGTAAAGATATTCTTGCAACCCATCTGTAACTACACAGGAAAAATCGTTGGGGCAGAGGCTCTACTAAGGTGGATAGATAAGAACGGCAGAATAATACTACCGTCCGAGTTCATACACTATTTAGAAGAAAATGGAATGATCGTTTTAGTCGGAGAAGAGGTTTTGAGACAGGTGTGTGAAGTCCTAAGGAAAGTAAAAGACAAGCTACCATTTGTCGATGTGAATATCAGCCCAGTACAGCTTCGAATTCAAAACATGGCCGATAGGTTTTCAGAGATAATATTGTCCAATAGTGTTAATCCTTCACAGATAGTGTTGGAGATTACCGAGAATATTCTGATAGATGTGAATCAAACGGTAAGGAACAATATAGATAGACTTTTAAAACTAGGCTGTCAAATCTGCATAGATGATTTTGGTACTGGCTATTCGTCACTTTCATATCTCACACTTTTCCCGCTAAATAAACTGAAAATAGATAGGTCATTTATTGCTAAATTGCCTGATGATAAGCACTCTCTAAAACTACTTGAGGCGATATTTGACATTTCCAAGTCATTTGAGATAGATGCAATACCTGAGGGCGTCGAAAATACCAAACAACTTGAAGTGCTTTCCATGATTGGCTATAAATTCTTTCAAGGTTATTATTTTGCAAAGCCAATGCCAGTCGATGATTTCATTGATCAGTTGATGGAAAAGTGGGCTTGATTATTTAATCTATCGTTTATCTGAGGTGATTGAGTTGCACTCGGTTCATGTGTTGTTTTCACCCGAGTTTCAGTTGGATTATAGAAATTCCCAATCGCAATACGATGCATGTGTTGTGATAGATGTGCTAAGGGCAACTTCAACGATTGTTACTGCATTGGCGAATGGCGCAATTGAGATCGTACCTGTGCTGAACTTGGAAGACACTGTTGAATACTCGCAAAAAGGTTACTTAACTGCTGGTGAACGTGGTGGAGTTAAACCAGGTGGTTTTGCACTTGGTAATTCACCGCTCGAATATTCAGTAGATACAGTGAGGGGTAAGAAAATATGTCTAACAACGACAAATGGTACAAAAGCACTGATCTATGCTAAGGAATTGTCAAAGAACATATACGTAGCCTCGTTTCTAAACGCATCCTCAACGGCTGAGGAGTTAAGAAAATACGAGAAGGTAGCCATAGTATGCGCTGGAAACAACGGAGATATATCTTATGAAGATACACAACTGGCTGGGCATATCGTCGAATGTTTGACTCAAGATACTCAATACATGCTATCAGACTCGGCTCTGATTTCACTCAAGCTCTGGGAACATCTCAAGAAACCGCAATTCAGAGGCTCACATGCCTTGAAACTGATGATGCTTGGTTTCGAGAAAGATGTGGAATATTGCTCAAATGTTGATATTTACGATTTTGTCGTACAATATGATGGAGAAAAATTGAGATTAATCGACAAGTCTTAGATCTGACTTTTGATCAAAACAATTATCCATATGATATTATAGCATTTATGTCTTTTGGACTTCATCAGTCTATGCACTTTCTATGACATTCTTGACGCTACGGCACTGCTATACGAAGATTTCAAACAAGTTTAGACATAATGACTTGGGATATCAGACTATCAAGGTATGAACAAATCTAAAAAGGTGGTGGATTTGGTCAAGATGCATAATCTTCTAATTATGATCATAGAATACTTGCTATCAGCCACTGTGATACTTTTGGCTTTACGATTCATGAAGAAGGAAGGTGCTTACGTAGCACTAACTACACTCATAATTGCTTCAAATCTTGGTGTTGCAAAGTTGTTCAATCTATTTGGAATGGAAGTTACTGCAGCCAATATGAGTATGGGGATGGCATTTGTGATATATTCGATCATCACAGAGGTGTACGGACAGAGAGAGGGACGAAAAGCAGTTTGGATTGGTTTCTTTGCGCAATTCGTGTTCGTATCTTTAGGACTGGTCTATACAAGTTATATACCATCTCAAAACGACCTAGCCCAAAATTACCTATCGCAAGCATTTACCCTGACTCCGAGAATTGCCTTAGGTAGCTGGATTGCATTTCTTCTATCTGGCTACGTTGCTGTTTGGGTTTATGATGTTCTAAGGGATAAAACAAAAGTCTGGATGAGAAACAACGTCTCAACGAAAATTGGACAAATAATTGACAACATGATATTTGTAACCATAGCTTTTGCAGGACTGGTAGACTGGAAAACATACTTTCAAATATTTCTCACCACAACATTGATAGAGATGGCATTAGACTACGTTGATACGTGGGTCATGTATGTTGGCATCAAATTCTTAAGAGATGATGAGAGTGATGAAGGAAAGAAGGAGATTATACGTTCTCAAAAAGCGTGATGTATGTTACATATCTCATCTCTAATGTATGATATGATAGCGTTAGAGCAAGGAACGCAAGACACATGTGGAGGTGAGACACATGGTGTTCAAAGTATCAGATGCCCAAAACTTGAGTAAAGAACCTGGACTTGAAAGAAGGAAGTTCTACGAATCTGATAAGGCTATCGTTGCACAAATCGTTCTTGAACCTGGTGCGCATTTGAAAAAACACGGTTCTGAAGAATTTGCACTCATTTATATCATATCGGGAAGTATAGAAGTTGAGACAGACACCGAGACATACGAGGCACAAGAAGGTACGTTACTTGAATTTCAGCCAAAAGAGCAACATGGCTTTATCAATAAAGGGGATACCACGGCGAAGGTGTTGGTGGTCAGAATCAAAGAACCAAAGTAAGCAAGAAGGTCATTATGAGAAATCGCCCCATATCGGGGCGATTTTTTCAGATATAGGTACCATCATTAAATATCACTAAGTAGTTTCTCCTCTTTATCGTATACGAATTGCTGAATATACAATCTATGATAGTGACCTCTGAGTTTCATCAATTCTTCGTGTGTCCCATCTTCTACTATCTTACCATTTTCAAGCACGAGGATTCTATCGGCACTCCTTATCGTAGACAGCCGATGTGCTATAACAAAGCTTGTTCGTCCGTACAATACTTTGTGAATAGCATCTTGAATTAAGTGTTCTGTGTAAGCATCGATAGAACTTGTTGCCTCGTCTAATATTATTATCCTCGGATTAGATACGACAACCCTTGCGAGCGATATGAGTTGCCTTTGACCAGTCGACAATTTCGAACCTCCCTCGCCCACATTTGTTTCATAACCATTTTCCAAGCTCATGATAAACTCGTGTGCATTTACAAGCTTAGCAGCAGCTATTATTTCATCTCTCGTGGCATCAAGCTTTCCATATCTGATGTTATCTTCAATTGTACCGTTGAATAGGTGTGGTGTCTGAAGAACGTATCCTATGTTCCTCCTAAGTACCGAAAGTGGAATTTTCCGAAAATCGATACCGTCTATGTATATAGTTCCCTCAGTAGGTTCATAGAATCTACCGATTAAATTTACTATTGTACTCTTACCTGCGCCAGTCTCACCAACGATTGCAATCGTTTGACCCTTCTCAACCTTCAGATTGAAATGTCGCAATACCCAATCTCCTTTCGAGTATCTGAACGAAACATCATCGAATACAACCGTTCCTTCTATGCGTAGATCCGTGCTTTTGGTGTCTATATAACTTTGAGCCTTTTCTCCTTCGCTCTCACCTTCCGATTCCTTTTCAAGGAGGTCCAAAACCCTTTCAGCTGCAGCTTGTGCGGCAACTATATCTGCAATGATCCTTGCAATCTCTCTAACAGGCTCAAAGAACTGAATCGAATACGATATGAATGCAGCAAGTGTGCCAAAGCTCACAGTGCCGATGTATGCATTTTTTCCTCCGTAAACAAGAAGGATAGCCGTCACGATACTGCCTATTGAAACTACGATGGGAGTATATACTGCAGATAGTACAGCACCTCTGATAGATGCTCGCCTCATTTCTTCAGTCTGCACTTTGAAATCATCAACCATCATATCTTCTACGGCTAAGACCTTTGCCGTCTTTGCTCCCATGATGCCTTCGTTGAATGAACCCGTTATTTCCGAGTTTATCTTCCTTACTTTACGATATTGTGAGAGAATTCTTTTCTGAAAGTACATACTGACAACGAATATCACAGGAATGGCGCATAACACAAAGAGAGCCATCTTCCAATTAAGTATCAGTAGATAGACCAAGATAAAGGACATAGAAGAAATGCCCCAAACACTATCCACAATGTTCCAAGATAGCACACCACTGATCTTTTGAACATCGGACAAAATCCTTGCCATCACAAATCCTGTTTGTGTGGAATCGAAGAAGCTTAATGGCAACGACTGTAACTTCTTGTACGCTTGATTTCTAATGTCGTACGTCATACCATTTTCTATCCTGCCAGCCAAAATCATCAACAAGTACGTATTAAGAGACTGCACTACAACAAGTGTTCCAAAGATTATCAGGAATATCTCAAAATTATCGAATGTTCTCGGTACTACAAAATTGTCTATTGCATACTTTGTAAGAAATGGAAACGTCGCCTCTATGAGACCGACTACTACCATGATGATTAACAATCCGATGAGATGTGGTTTGTAATTACCAAGATACCCAAAGAACTTAAACCATAAAGAAACATTTATCTTCGTCTTTTTTATGTCTACTTCTTCTTCAAACATAACTGTGCACCCCTTTTTTGCATATTTTTTGTAAAGTTCTGTAAATTACAGATTGCCCTCTTTCACCTTTTCCCTTTCCAGTATCGATTGAATCTTCCAGACATTTTGATACAGACCATGCTTTGATATGAGTTCGTTGTGCGTACCTACATTTGTTACTTTCCCCTTTTCTAAGACTATGATCTTATCTGCATCTCGGATACTCGCAATCCTATGTGATACGATGATCGTCGTAAACGATTTGCTTCTCGCTTTTATAGCTTCAACTATCTTCGCTTCAGTCTCAGTATCCACTGCACTCATCGAATCATCAAATATCAGCACTCTATAATTGTTTAGTAACGTTCTTGCAATCGTCACCCTTTGACGTTGCCCACCGGAAAGTGTGACGCCCTTTTCTCCGACAAGCGTATCGTATCCTTCCTCAAGTTGGACTATATCTCCATGAACGTGTGCCATCTTAGATGCATCTACTATCTCCTCAACGTGTGCGTGTGGCTTAGTCAATGCAATATTTTCTCTCACCTTTTTGGAGAAAAGGAATGCCTCTTGTGGTACCAATCCAATGTTTCGACGAATCACATTCTTGGGTATCTGCGATATCGGCTTGCCATCTATCAGAATCTCCCCACTAATTGGCTCGTAAAGCCTCATAAGTAGGCTTATAATCGTAGACTTTCCCGAACCGGTTGTCCCAAAGAATGCAACAGTTTGTCCCTTCTCTATTTTGAATGAAACATCGTCGAGTACTAAATGGTCTGGCGAGTAACCAAATGAAACATTTTTGAACTCGATGTCTCCATCTATAGATACATTTTCAACATCTTCCGTGTTAAGCTCTTCAACCCCTTCAGTAGGAGTTGATAATATCTCCGATATTCTCTTAAGAGAGATCTTCATTTTACCGAGATTGGACAATATCCTACCAAATTGCCGCACAGGCCATAACAGCATACTCTCATAGCTCGTGAAAACTACCAGCGTACCTATCGTGATGTCACCTCTTATGGCGAATACAACTCCAAAGATTACAACAAGTGCAATTTGCAACAATGATAAGAAGTCCGTTATGGCCCAATACTTACCAAATATCACGTACAATTTATAATCTAAAGCCCTGTATTTGGAGTTCTCCTTCACGAACTTCTCTATTTCGTACTCTTCCCTTGAAAATGCCTTAACAACTCGCATTCCTGTGATGTTCTCTTGGACAACATTCGTCATTTCAGCCTCAGCTTCGTCTGCCTCTTTAAAATTCTTCTCAACTACTCTGAAAAACCAAAATGCTAGAATGACTAGTACTGGCAACGTGACAGATGATATCAAGGCCATCTTTACACTCAGGCTAACCATTATGGACAATATAAGCACTACCAAAGATATCGTTCT
>DPIB01000191.1 GCA_003522805.1 Fervidobacterium sp.
CGTCTATGTTATTCGTGATGTACCGTATTCCATCGACTTGCTCAACATTTCTCTTGTAGCCCATGATCTCACAATCGAAGGCAGAAAGCAAATGCGCTATGTGTCTACCAATTGTGCCAAGTCCCAAAATGCTAACCTTCTTACCTTGAAGCGAATACCAAAAATCCTCACTCTTTGAGCCAACTTCGAAACCATGCCAGACACCTTTTGATAAATCGTTGTGGTATTCGACTATCCTACCCATAACTGCAAGCGCAAGTGCAACTGCTCTTTCCGCTACGATCTTACCATTTCCGTGGTTATTTGAAACAACGATACCTTTCTTTCTAATTGCTTCAAATGGTAACTCATTTACACCTGCCCATGGTACGATGATACATTTCAACCGTTCTGCCCTTTCAATCTGCTCAGCTGTAAGAGAGCCTGAGACGATAATTTCTGCACTTTTCAGAAGTGTATCGCCTTCTGCTCTGTTCTGTGGTATCACGAATCTATCGTTTGGAAATTCCTTGATCAAATCGTCAACTCGAGATTTGAAATAATCTGTGAGTCCAGTTAGGAAAAGTACCATCATAGAAAACACCTCCAGATTTTGATAAAACAATCTGTACTCGTAAAAATATTATAGCACAGATAGCGCACATCATCAGATAAGAGCCCCGGAATTATTCGAGGCCGATTTTCTTGAAATTATCCCAAGATTTATGTCGTTAAGCTGAGAAATCAAAAGAACGTTGTCAATGCTAGATAGAAAATTGCACTGACTCCAATCGAAAACGGGAGTGTGATGAACCAAGAGATCAGAATATCTTTCAAAACAGACGTATTAATAACTTCGATCCCTCTTGCAAGTCCTACACCTGTGACTGCACCAACAACTGTGTGAGTTGTGCTAACTGGAAAACCAAAAACAGATGAGAGCAAAACAGTCGTCGCAGTACCAAAATCTATCGAGAATCCTCTAGTGTTGTTTATTTCGGTAATATCATGACCCAAAGTCTGCATCACTTTGTACCCATATAGTAAGACCCCCAGTGCAATACCAAATCCACCGATAAGCAAAATATATCTGGGTACTTCAACAACCGATTTAACAGAACCACCATTTTGAGTTATCGTAAGTATCAGTGCAATTGGGCCAACAGCATTTGCCACGTCATTCGCACCATGTGAGAAGCATACATACGAAGATGTTATGATTTGAACTTTTTTGAAGATATCTTCAACGGCTTGATATTCATTGCCATTTTTGCTAGCGTATTTTACGATCAGGAACCATGAAATAAAAAACGAAATTGCAAATGTCGCAACACCATAGAGTAGAGACTTCAGGTAAGATGTTCCAATAGTCTTTACTGAGAAAAGAAAGATAATGAGAAACAGTGTAAATCCTATCAAGACTGGTGCAACCTTTTTTGCGGCTTTCAATGGACTTGGACGATGCAATATCGTAAGAGTTATCAGCTTGAATATTGAAAATGCCAAAATACCACCTATAATTGGTGAGATAAACCAAGAAAGCACAATACTAGCAAGTTTTGACCAATAAACGACCTTCACACCACCACTCACTAACCCAAAGCCTATCATTCCACCGATTATCGAGTGTGTAGTCGAAACAGGCATGCCAAAGTAAGTTGCCACCATGACCCATACTCCTGCTGCTAAAAGTGCTGAAAGTGCGCCGTAGATGATGTAATTTGGGTCCTGAATGTGAGATGTTGAAACGATACCGCTTGCAATTGTCTTAGTCACAGTGGCACCGAACATCGCTGCACCTGAGAATTCAAGTACTGATGCAAGAAGTGCTGCTTGCTTAGGCGTAATGGCCTTCGCACCTACAGCAGATGCCATGCCGTTTGCTACATCGTTAGCACCAATTCCAAATGCCATGAAGAGACCTACTAATATCGTGATTACTGTTACTGCCATTGTGTGCTCCTCCTTGTGAACGGTCTGCACCTAGACTTATGTATCATCAAAAGAATTCTTGAACCTACCTTTGTAAATTTGGAAAAAGCCGTTCTCAGTTATGCATGGATTATCATTCTAACCTTTTCAACAACGTTTTTGGCTTTGTCTTCTATGCTTGTTAGTAGAATAACAACGTTGTTTAGAAAGATGATATCCGCAGGATTCATCTCCCGTTTCCTTTTGAACAGCTTCTTCCCAATTTCTATTCCTAATGTATCACTCGAATTCTCTTCCTTCTCGACGACATGAACCCTTTCGTCTTCTTTTTGGACTTCCTGGGGGGCAAATGCTGATTCTGCAATCAGCTTTAGTTTCTCTACACTCTCATACATATGTTCCACGCCTTCGGCAACTAGTATAGTGAGCTCTCGTATATCTGCTTTGATCTCTTCAGTTATGTCTTCTACCACATTCATTGTAAGCATCTTTAGCACATCATCTGTAGCGTCTATTATCGAATCCATGTAGTGAAGTAGTTCAAGAAAATCTACTCTGTTGAAGTATGTCCATTTGAGTTTATTGTATATCTCTCTTACCTTTAGCTTTATGTGATCAGCTTCATCTTCAAGTTCATCTATTTTTGCCGATGTCTCGTCTACTGACCCTCCGTCAAGATAGTCAGAAACAGCCTCACGCATTATTTTTGCAGCATCAACACATAACTTTGAATGTTCCAAAAGAAGTTCAAGAGGTGATTGGTAAGGAATAAGTCTTTGGAATATGTTCGCCATTATTATCTCCCTCCTTGACAATATTTTTTCCATAGATATTGTATCACATAACATGTTACGGGTCTTTAACACAAGTGCCAAGAAG
>DPIB01000230.1 GCA_003522805.1 Fervidobacterium sp.
TAGGGATGTGATAGTTAATGAAGAAAAAAGTCATAATTGGTATCGGGGAGTGGGCTGTAGAAAAAAATCCTGCAATATTGGTTACACTGGGTTTGGGTTCTTGTATTGGTGTATGCATACGAGACCCTATGGCAAGGATTGGTGGCATGGTTCATGTGATGTTACCTGACAGCGGTGGTAAGCCAACCAATACGCCTGGCAAGTTTGCCGACAGTGGAATTAGTCTAATCATAGACGAACTCATAAAGATGGGTGGACAGAGAAGCAGACTGGAGGCAAAAGTTGCTGGCGGTGCTTCGATGTTTCAGTCAGCAATGGATATTGGAAGTAGAAATATAGAAGCTGTATTAAAAACTCTTGAAAGAAATGGTGTAAAACTTGTAGCCAAAGATGTTGGTGGTAATAAAGCAAGGAGTATAGAGTACGATATAGAATCTGGGAAACTGATGGTCAGAAAGGTCAAAACTGGTGACGCAGTGGAGGTAAGTGAGATTTGATTGCAGATAAAGATGAAATAGTTAAAGAATATTTGCCGTTGGTGGCAAAACTTGCGAGAGAGTTGAAGTCTAACCTTCCAAATAACGTTGAAATAGATGATCTAATTCAGGAAGGTGTTATAGCACTTATACAATCAGTTGACAGATACGATCCTCGCTATGGCGCGACTTTTAAAACATATGTTTACACAAGAATAAAAGGCGCAATGATAGATTATCTCAGGAAATTGGATTATTTACCAAAGAATGTAAGACAAGACATTAAGAGGCTAGACAAGGAGATCTTCGATTTCTATGAGAACAATCAAAGATTACCTTCGTATGAGGAATTAGCTGAGATAATGGACTTAAGCGTTAAGAACGTTAAAGAACTGTATAACGACCTTTTGCTGAAGCAATATTTGAATCTCGATCAATACATTTTTGACGTTGATAATGAAGGATTTATGGATTTACGCATGGAAAGCGATGAAAACGTAAGGGAAAAGGCTTGGAAATCAATACTTTACGAAAAGCTAAAAGAGTCGATAAATAAATTGAATGAGAAAGAACAGCTGATACTAAGTCTAAGGTTTGAATATGATTTGTCATTGAAAGAGATCGCTGCCGTTTTGGGTGTCACCGATTCGAGAGTATCTCAAATACTGAGCGTGATATTTGCCAAACTCCGAAAGTATATGGAGGAGTGATGTTTTAATGGCAGAACCTATTAGTGGTGTTCAGAATCAAACCATAATTCTGAAAGTAGGTCTTGAGAATTCACATCTTTCGAGCATTCAGAGATATGCAGCGCTCGCTGCTACGATGAGTAGTGCTCAAAACGTTGATAAGCGAGTAGAACGCGAGGCAACAGCTCCTAAAAATGTCGAGAGTTCAGATCAGAAAAGAACAAAGACGGCTACTGAGGGCGGAAGTCAGGGTGCTTATTCTTCTTTACCACGTACAAAAGATAAGGAAAAAGCGAAAAGTAATCAGATAACAGAAGAAGATTCTCATCTACTGGATGTGAGAGTGTGATAGGGTATCTTAGTGTTCTGAAAATCGAGGACAAACATATCGGTGGGATGCTTGTTGTTAATGATCTTGGAATTCCTGTAGAATTCAAGTATTCAGAACCTATTACGCCGACTAAACTCCAAGAAATAATATACGGAAGTTCTCTAGAATACTATTTGCACACAGAAATAATTGCTAGAGGCTTAATTCAGAAACTTGAAAACAGGCCTGAGTTAATATTGACTCAGGATTCTTCTCTTTTGTTTGACAAGAACATCGTCACAATTACTTTTTTGCCTCAAAGTATTCCTGAAAAGAGGGAAAACAACGAAGCAATAGTAAACCTTAATAACAGTAGCATTAGAATCACGTTCCAGGAAAATACAAAGTTTGAAGACTCACTCGTTGAGAAGATCATAGACTTTGCCTCAAGAATAGATATATTCGAACCGTTCAATAGAGTCGAAAAAGCGCTAGGATACATATGCGAATCGCAAGAGAAATTATAGATACTTTGAAAATCGAACTCGGGTTTCTAAAATATAAATCAGTAACACTAAACATGGATACCAAGATAAATTCTTCTGAGATTGTGGTGAATACGTTAGTCGAAGGATTCGAACGTCCAGAGTACCACATCAATGGGTTCAATATGGTAGGTACTGTTAAGATTGATGATTTGTCAATTAAAGGTTCTAATTTCGAGGTGCTCGACCTATCGCTATATAAGCTGAATCCACCGAGAGTTCTCCATGACGTATTCACAGCTTTTGAGAAAATATCTTCAAAGTGTGATATCATACTCAACAGCGATTTCAATGTCAATGTTTCGTGTGTAGATGTAAGTATGGATACTAGCATTGAAATTAAGAGCATGAAAACTCTAGCAAAAGGGTGCCAAGTTTTTCATGCTAATATCGATGTGGGGACAATGATGATAAGGAATTTCAAAAATCTAGCCATTAGAAAAGTTATCTATACTGATAGACTAATTCCCGCCTTCATCTTTTCAGCCGTTTTTCTTCCATCTAGGTATGTAAAAAAGGAAGAATTGTATGATGCATTGAGGAAATTGAAAATGCAGTACGACGTAAACCTCCTTAAATTCTTTGCTTACTACGAGAATATTCCAATTGATATAGCTAAGGCGATAAAAATCCTGTCAAATCGTTCGTTGTTAGTAGAATTTGAAAAAGGCAAAATCAGTTCAAGAAAGAACGTGCTGAAGAATATCCTTGTCTTTAAGTATGAAGACCACTATATATACCATATAATTTAGTAAGCTCGAGGTTTTGCGATTGCTTAGTGAATTTGCTTTTTATTTCAGCTTTACAGCGTGTTTTTTGCCTTGATTTTTTCCATAGTGATACTATACTGTTATTATAATAAGATAGATGGCTTTCCGAAAAAATGCCATGTTTTGTTTTTCTATGGAAATCTTTCCTACAATCTTTCTTAACCGGGAGGTGTGGTAAGTGAAATTGCTTTCATTTAAGGGGGGGGTGCATCCACCCGAAAAAAAGTTAACAAAAGACCTAGAAATCAAAAAGGCTCCACTTCCACCTAAAGTAGTAGTATTCATGCTTCAGCATGCCGGTGCACCAGCAAAACCAGTAGTACAAGTTGGGCAACAGGTGAAGACAGGGCAAGTCATAGGTGAACCGCAGGGAATGATTTCTGCATATGTGCACTCGCCTGTGACAGGGGTGGTTAAAGATATCTCGAAGGTGAATAGTTCTCTACATGGTATGGCAGTAGAAGCAATTACCATCGAACGTACTGATGACGATGATTGGGAGCTACTACCAGCAGTTGATTATGAAAAGGCTTCTCGAGAAGAATTGATCGACATTATCAAAAAAGGTGGCGTTGTTGGCCTTGGTGGTGCTATGTTTCCAACACATGTTAAGCTAAACCCTGCAAAACCAGTTAATACGCTGATTATAAACGGTGCCGAGTGTGAGCCATACCTTACGATAGATCATAGAGTCATGTTGGAAAGAGCTGACGAAGTTCTCCAAGGAATCGAGATTACAAGAAAGATTCTTGGAGTTAAGTCAGTGTACATAGGTATAGAATATAATAAGAAAGATGCAATTAACCTACTTCAGAAAAAATGGGACGGTAAAGTGACAGTTGCACCACTAAGGACAAAATACCCACAAGGTGCGGAGAAACAATTGATAAAGGCAATTACTGGTAAGGAAGTTCCCAGTGGAGGTTTACCGTCCGATATCGGAATTGTGGTTCAAAATGTGAGCACTATGTTAGCAATCAAAGAAGCAATCATCGACAGGAAGCCGTTGATCGAACGTGGTATGACTTTGACGGGTGAAGGTGTGAAAGAGAACGGTAATTGGTCGGTTAGAATAGGAACACCAATTTCATGGATCATAGAAAACTTGGGGAAGGGTTTTAGCGATGGTTTTGAAGAAATAAAAATTTTAATGGGTGGTCCCATGATGGGCATCCCCATCTCATTGATAGACACACCGATTGTAAAAGGAAACAACGGATTAACGGTTATACGGCAACAGGAAAGGAATTCTACCAATTGCATCAGGTGCTCCTACTGTGTTTTTGTATGCCCTATGAATCTTCAGCCATATCTATTAGATCTACTATCTCGAAAGAAAAAGTATGATGATGCTGTTGCCATTGGGTTGCTTGATTGTATTGAATGTGGTTCGTGTTCATACATTTGTCCTGCCAACGTTGAGCATGTAAAATCCATTAAACTTGGTAAAAAGGTTTACACGGCACTGAGAGGTGGTAAGAAATGAAATTGCTAACTACATCTGCACCACATGTTAGAACGGAAGATTCAACACGCAAGATAATGGTGGATGTTTTGGTCGCACTTGTGCCTGCTGTTATTGCTGCAACATATTTTTTTGGATCATCTGCTTTCATACTTGTGATTATCGGTATGGTGAGTGCTGAACTAATTGAACTGTTTATAATGCGTGTTTTGAAAAAAGATAAGGAATTCGTCTCCAATGGGAGTGCAGCAGTTACAGGTTTGCTTTTAGCTTTAAATGTTAGTGTCGCAACACCATGGTGGGTTCTACTCATAGGAGTTGTCTTTGCAATTGCAATTGTGAAACATACATTCGGTGGCTTAGGACAAAACATATTCAATCCTGCTTTAACTGCTAGGGTATTTTTGCTCGTTTCCTTTCCGAATGCAATGACAACCTGGTATAACCCAATTAATAAGTTCTTTGGAACATATCCTACCGATATACAAACGTCGGCAACACCGCTTGCAGTTCTCAAATTGGAAGGATTCAGTAAAGCAGCCCAAGATTTTGCCCCAGTAGATTTGTTTTTTGGGAATATGGGTGGATGTATAGGTGAGACAAGTACCATCCTATTATTACTTGGATTTGCATATCTTGTTGTGAGAGGTAGGATAAAGGTAACGATTCCTACCGCGTATCTTGGAACTGTTTTAGCATTTTCTTGGATTTTCTACTCCGTAAATCCCGAAAGATTTGGTAGCCCATTATTCCATCTTTTAACTGGTGGACTCATGCTTGGTGCTTTGTTCATGGCAACTGATATGGTAACGACCCCAATGACGATACGTGGTCAAGCATTATTCGGAGTAGGCTGTGGCATCTTGACGATGATAATCAGGTATTTTGGAGGATATCCCGAAGGTGTCTCTCTTTCCATCCTTCTCATGAATGCTTTTGTCCCATTGATAGATAGGTATACACAACCTAAAATATTCGGGAGGCGAAACGCATGAAAAAAGAAATGCTTAAAACGAGCCTCATATTAACAGCTTACACGCTCATTGCGGGTATCTCACTTTCCTTGGTCTATACTGTTACGCAATCTCGAATTGGAAGTGCTGAGCTTGAAAACATAATTACTGCAATGAAGTATGTTTTAACAGATGAAAATGGTAATCAAGTTATTCCAAGCACAGAGATTGAAAAGACAGTTACCGAAAAGAGCGGAGAAATGGGGAATGTGATTTATACAGATGGAGTTGGAACAGTTACTTCCCCCGTATACGAGTATGAGAATTCTGGAGTAAAATACTATGTACTGAGTGGATATGCCCCAGGATACGGCGGGAATGTAGTAACAATGGCATCCTTTAAGTATGACGGGGACGAATTGTCATTGTATGCTATAAAAGTGCTGGACTATTCTCAAGAGACTCCTGGCCTTGGTGCGAAAATAGCAGAGGAAGATAATCAGAAGCGCTTTTACCCTATACCAGAAGCAGGCTTATCAGCTGGTATCAAAGTTGATAAAGATGCAGGGAAACAATCACTAAGCCCTGAAGAAGCAAAAAAGCAGGGCGTAGTAAAGGTATCAGATGTAATGACTGGTGCAACAATTACTCCAAGGGCCGTTAGCAATTTGCTGAATGCTATGTACAAGTATCTTAGAGAAGAGTACCTCCAAGGGGGTGCAGATTGATGTCGTCAAGGTGGAAGGAAGTCACTAAAGGAATCATATCAGAGAACCCGACGTACGTTCAAGTACTTGGCATGTGTCCAACTTTGGCAACAACGACAAGCGCAGAAAATGGATTAGGCATGGGCCTTGCGGCTACAGCTGTGCTCATAATGTCAAACGTTGTCATATCGGCTATCAGAAAAACTGTACCTGAGAAGGTTAGGATACCAATATTCATAACTGTTATAGCAACTCTTGTAACTATTGTAGACTTGCTGATGCATGCATACATATATGCTTTGTGGAAAACCCTAGGCCTATTCATTCCACTGATTACTGTTAACTGTATCATAATGGGTCGAGCAGAGGCTTACGCCTCTAAGAATGGTATCGTGGATTCACTTTTGGACGGTCTAGGGATGGGTCTTGGATTTACACTGAGCTTAACGTTGCTTGGTAGTATTAGAGAATTGCTTGGCAATGGAACCATATTTGGTATAAAAGTATGGGGAAAGGCTTTCAACATGTTTGTTATGATACTGCCGCCTGGAGCTTTCTTGACTCTTGGACTTCTAGCAGCCCTTTTTGCTACCATATCTATTAAGAAGAATGAGAAGGCAAAGAAGAAGGCCAATCAACAGCAAGCACAGAAGGCAGGTGAACAATAATGAATTTCTTTATGATACTTTTGTCTGCAATGCTTGTAAATAATTATGTTTTCGTAAGATTTTTGGGCATTTGCCCATTCTTGGGTGTTTCAAAGAAGACTTCGACTGCAGTTGGGATGGGTGTAGCTGTTACTTTCGTTTTGGTGATGTCATCAGCATTATCATGGCTACTCGATCTGCTGTTGATTACTCTTAAGTTGGAATTCCTTAGGACGATAATCTTTATACTCGTCATTGCAACATTTGTACAATTTGTTGAGGCATTCCTAAAGAAAACTAATCGTACACTATATGAAGCTCTCGGCATATACTTACCCCTTATAACAACGAATTGTATAATCCTTGGTATTGCATTACTTAACAGTACCTCAAAGTACTCTTTCTTAGAAGCAATCTTCAATGCCCTGGGTGCTGGTTTAGGTTTCCTGCTTGCTCTGATCATCTTTTCAGGAATTAGGGAAAGACTGGAGTTATATGATGTGCCAAAACCATTTCAAAATCTTCCAATATCCATGATAACGGCTTCTATAATGTCACTCGCCTTTACAGGATTTCAAGGTATGATTAAATAACTTTCTAAATTATCTTGACAATTTTGAAAGAGTTCCAGCTCATAAGCTGGAACTTTTTCTCTGTT
>DPIB01000154.1 GCA_003522805.1 Fervidobacterium sp.
GTAACATCTTTCTTGTTATTCTTCTGAGCCGTACCTGTCTTGCCTAAGATCTTTATATTATCGATCTTTGCATTAACGCCAGTTCCTGTTTGAACAACGTCAAGAAGCATCTGTTTTAGAATATTTGCATTCTCCGTTGAAATAAGCAATTTCGGACTGACTTCCCTTGATTCGTCAATTGTTGGGACCACGTATTTACCATCATTTACAATCGAATTGAACGCCGCTAGCAGCTGTATCGGGGTTACACCAATCGACTGGCCGATTGATATATACGCCCAATCAGCCCTATTCCATTTATCTGGAGTCTTCAAAACACCTGGTATTTCCCCAGGAAGCTCTATACCTGTAAGCCTCCCGAAACCAAAAGAGGACATTACTTCATAAAGTTTTTCGATGCCATATTTTTTAATAATCATCTTCGTTGTTTCAACCGATACCACGTTACACGAATGTACAAGCGCATTATAGAAGTCGATATCTTTATGTGTTTCAAGATCTCTTATTGTTAAGTTACTATCTTCCAATGGTTTTATATATCCAGGGCAATAGAAATGAGTACTAGTAGCGACGAGCCCAAGTTCCAATGCGGCTGAAAAGATGAAGGGTTTTATCGTTGAACCAGGTTCAAAATATCCCATGTAATAGGTAGGCCAACTCTGTGTTGTCAATGCAGTTCTAATCTTCCCAGTCTCACTTTCCATCACAAGGATTCCAACTTCTGTAGCTTGCTTCTCCTCTTTCAACTGTTCTGCGATGGAGTAAAGAGTCTTCTGAAGTGAACTATCTATTGTAAGATACACATTTTTTCCATTTTCAGGTTCCACCTTGATTAAATCAACCTTGTTTCCAATGATGCCAGAGTAGTTTATAGATATCACACCGTCACGTACAGGTCTCAGCAGTTTGTCAAAAACTTCCTCAACACCACTTATACCGTATCTTTGATCTGTCCTTCCTATTATGAAACCCAAAGCAGCATTTGATAAGCTTATTCTCTTCTCTTCAGGTTCTATGCTAACAAAACGAAGATACTGAGCAGGTATTTTCTTAGTGATTTCTTCTCTTTTTGCAAAAGAACCCAACCTGATTATCCTTTTCTCATCAATTTTATCGATTACTCCAGATAATCCAAAATTGTTAAGCATCCTTATGAAATTCGGATCTCTTCTATATGCATTTCCAACAACGGACTTTAGATAATCGACATCAAGATATCCAACATAAATGAGTTCACTAGTTGCCAATAATCTTCCACGATAATCATATATATTACCTCTCAGGGCAGGTATCTTACTTTTCAAAGCATATCTATCAGTATGAATATTGTTCCATATCCTTACACTGAACAATACGGATAATACGACAACGCATATGTATACTAACTCGAAGCGTTGTATCCTTGATTTGTGGTGCAGCTTTTCCAAGTTATAGTACATCTCCTTTGAATTTTCTTGAAACTGTTAGTTTTAAGTATAGTCTCACCAGCTTTTCAGTTAATTACGTCAAGTCCAACTGTCATTTTTCCGATCTGCATGTTCAGAAGATCGCTTTGTTGCTCAACTAGTGCAAGATTGTTTCTGAACATTTCTATCTGGGTCTCCAAGTGTGATGTTTTGGTGTTGATGATATAAGTTTCAAAAATCAATGCAAGAATAATAATGCTTGGTGCAAGATACTTCAAAAAACCTAAGGCTCTCGAACTCTCCTTTTCAAGAGCAACTTCTCTCCGCTTTTCTCTCACAAGCGTCATAATGTTATCCCCCTTCGCTTCGCTAATTCTCAAAACGTCAGTAGTATTGCCTACTACTGAGGAGTTCAAATTTACATAATAAATAATAAATAAATAAATGAATATATGTTCTGAAAGAAACTTGGAAAAGCTTATACCCGCTCCGCTATACGTAGTTTTGCACTTCTTGACCTAGGATTTTCCGATATCTCTTCGAAAGAAGGTACGATAAAATCTCCCAACTGACGAAGTCTTTGGTCATTCCTAAACGCATGTTTAACCAATCTGTCTTCCAGTGAATGAAAAGATATTACAGCTATCCTCCCTCCAGGTGACAAATAGTCAGGCACAAAAGAAAGAAATGTGCTTATATTTTCAAGCTCTTTGTTCACTTCTATTCTTATAGCTTGAAAAGTCTTGGTTGCAAAATGACGTTTACGGTTGTACACCTCTTTGTATGGGACAGCCCTTCTAATGATCTCAACTAATTCCTTAGTCGTTTGAATGGGCCTGTTTTCAACAATAGACTTTGCTATTCTCCGTGCAAACGGTTCTTCACCATAATTGTATATAATATCGGCTAATTTTCTCTCAGGGTAGGCATTTACAACATGATAGGCAGTAATGTCATTTTCGAGGTTCATTCGCATATCAAGCGGTTCATCTTGATTAAACGAAAAACCTCTACCTTCTGCCTTGAGCTGGTAGGTAGATACTCCTAAATCAACAAGAAGTCCATCTACTCTATGGACTTGCAACAGACCTAATAAGACGGGTAATTCTACGTAGGAGAATTTGAAGAGCTGGACATTCGGGTAGGCATTCAAATTTCGCTCCGCTATTTCCAATACTTCGGTGTCGACGTCAATACCAATAACCTTGCCACCACTACCACCTATCCGCTCCGCTATTGCACGGGTGTGGCCACCCTCTCCTACTGTACAATCAACGTACACCCCGTCCTCTTTCCATACAAGCCATTCAACAACCTCGTTCAATAAAACCGGGATGTGACGTTCAGAATACACTCTGTTCATATTCAACTCCGCTCCGCTAGTTTAGAAAGACACTATTTACATTGTAGAACATTATTGGAAAAGTTTGCAACTTATCGCGTTTTTTTTATGCGTCCAAAATGCCTGTATTCATGAGGGGTTTGAAAGTTATTGACGATTATACTAAAGTATAGTAAAATTTAACATAAAAGTGGGGCCCATGCCCCACTTCGAATTTTTGTTTTTCTAAGCTAATTATACTCTCTCAGATTGACAATGTCAAATTTTGTAGCAACATAATTTCAAGGTACGATCTTTGTACCAGTCTTGCCCTTGAGTGCCATATCAAGTACAGCCATATCTGTTATGATACACTCTCTCTTTGTTGAAGAGACGAAATCTACGGCTGCCTCTATCTTTGGCCCCATACTTCCTGATGGGAACTGTCCATCATTCAGCAACTTCTTTGCTTCTTCTAATGTCAACTTGTCAACTTCATATTGATCTGGTTTCTTGTAGTTTATACACACTTTTTCTACGCCAGTCAGTATTATGAGCAAATCAGCCTTTATTTCTTTTGCGAGCAAGGAACTTGCTCTATCCTTGTCTATGACAGCTTCAATGCCTTTCAAAGTTCCATTAGCCTGCGTGACCGGTATTCCACCGCCGCCAGCTGCTATGACAATTACATCTTTTTCTACAAGCATCTTTACAACATCTTTTTCAACTATATCGAGAGGAATTGGGGATGGAACTACTCTTCTCCAACCTCTTCCTGCATCTTCCTTCATGATCCAGCCCTTTTCCTGGGCAAGTTTGTCTGCTTCCTCTTTTGAATAAAAGGGTCCCACGGGTTTTGTAGGCTTCTGAAAAGCAGGATCATTCTTATCAACGATAATCTGTGTAACAACTGCTGCAACTTGTCTTTTGATGTTTCTCTTTTTCAATTCGTTGCCTAAAGTAAGGGCGATCATGTAGCCAAGGCTACCTTGGGTTTGTGCATCGTTCACATCTATTGGAAATGGTGGAACGACATGCTTTGAAAGGTCTTGTTGAACTAAAATATTGCCAACTTGTGGGCCATTCCCGTGTGTTATGACGATATCATATTCATCTAACATTGCAGCAAGATAATGTGTAGTTTCAGAAAGGTTCCTCATCATGTTCTCTGCAGTAGCTTCCTCGCCTGGTCTGTTGACAGCATTCCCACCAATAGCAACAACCGCTAGTTTCTTCTTCATATTTGCACCTCCGTATTTGCAATTCACGACAAAGCCATTGCTAGCGCAATTGACGCAAACTTTGAATCACTGGCATCTGCTCTTGATATTACAATCACCGGTGCTTTTGCACCAGCTATTATACCTGCAATTCTCCCATTGGCAAAATAAACTGCTGATTTTCCTAAGAAATTTCCGCTATGTATATCAGGCACAACAAGGATATCTGCATGCCCGGCAACTTCTCCTTTTATTCCCTTAACTTCAGCAGCGTAAACACTTAGAGCGTTGTCTATTCCAAGTGGCCCATCTACCTTACATCCCTTTATCTGACCTCTCTCGTTCATCTTAGCAAGCATTGCCGCCTCCAACGTTTCCGGCATATCTGGATTAACCGTCTCAACAGCAGCTAGAATACCGACTTTTGGCATTTCATAGCCTAATTTTGTTGCAATACTAACAGCATTTTCTATAATCTGCACCTTCTGTTCTAACGTAGGTCTGATTACCATTCCACCATCTGTTATGAAAACCAGCCTGTTCATCCCAGGTACTTCTACCAATGTAACGTGTGAGAGTAACCTCTCTGTTCTCAAACCGCATTCCTTGTCAAGTACAGCCTTTAAGAGCGTTGAAGTCTTTACGAGTCCCTTCATCACTATGTGACACTTTCCTTCTACTACGTACTTAACAGCCAACCTAGATGCTTCTTCGTCATTTCTGCAGTCAATTATCGGGTACTCTACACCCAGTTCGGAGAGATTCTTCTCTACGATTTCCTTCTTGCCAAACAAGATGGCAGAAACACCTAGCTCCTTTGCCTCATATACAGCCTTGATGGCTTCCTTATCCTCAGCACCTGCTATCGAGATGATCTTCTTCTTCCCTTTCACCATTTCGATTATCTCATCGATACTTCTAAGCATAGATAACACCTCCATTGATAGAGCCTCACTGCAGAACTTTGGCGGCTGCACAGATATAGGTCATTGCCAGTAAAGCTTCAAATATAACCTCGTAGTCCTCGTGGACAATTTTCACTTTCCTGCCATCAATTCTCTGCACCAAAGGCATCGAGGACACTAGATCTGTTCTGACTGTATCAGAGAATTCAACGATCATCTCTACAGGTTTTTCAAACTTGAAAACATCAAAAGTCTCTTTAGGGTTCTCTGAAAGCTTTTTTGATACCTCTTCAAGTTCCTTTGACACTGTTTTCATTGGTTTCATCACTGCGCTGTGCCTTCCTATAGATTCCTTGGTTGAAACATACAGTGCATTCGGGATACGTACTCTTGTTTGTTCAACAACTTTATCATCACCAATAACACAGGCAATGGGGACATCATAAAGCCCAGCAAAAGCTGAGTTTATTAAGGCCTCGTTCATCTCGATGCCATTAATCCATATGTTGTGAATAGAAGAGCTTGAATATGTATGATCCATATTTGCTTCCAATGTTCCAACGCCTGCGTGGTAACCGAAGAAAACAACAAAATCAAAAGAGTCGTCTATTCCATACATCATGTAGTGCTTTCTTATTCCACCGCTTACAAGCTCTATATTTGGGAACTCGTATGTAATCTCCCAAGGAATGTTATCACCTGAGGCGTGTGAATCAACTAGAAAAACGTCGTCTTTAGTTAAGCCACGTAGAAAAAAACGAAGTTGCTCAAGCATTATTTGCCTCTTGTAATCGCTTGCTTTCTTATCAACGTCAGACCAACTTGTAATTCCAGCAAGTCCCTCAAAATCGAAAGAAATGAATATTCTCTTCCCCTTCATATCATGCGAGCACAAAAGAATCCATCTCTTTGAAATTTCTCAGCCATCTCAAACATTCAAGGAATGTGCTCTTCCCTCCTTTCTCAAACACATTTTCGTCAAAAAGGCTAGAACAACGTGATAACTATATAACTATCATTATAACTATCATCGGTCAAAATACGAACAAAATTTGAATAAACCAATAAAACAAGGGAATAAACTCATTTCTGGAACTTTCCAGCACTTTAATATAAACTAAAACACTTAACCAAATATAATTATAAGTTACAACACCACAGAAATGAAGTGGCGAAAAAATGAGCATGTCAAAGTATACAGGAGCAATGATATCTTCAAATCAGAGTAGTCTACTACTTGGTATGAGTTGAGAGATTTTGAAAGATTAAGGCCTCCACATCAAAATTGTCTTGAATATATGGGAAGATGTATAGAGGAAACCACTAATTCTTGTTAATGCATTCTTTAAGTTACGCGAATTGCTACCAATAATGTGTACGTTGAGAAGAATATCTCTATTAACTGGAATATCAATACTTCTTAATAAATCATTATCTATCAAAAACATATCATTAATGTGTTAACATAAACTTCCACTTGATTTTTAACGTAGAACTATGAGATAATACTCAATGCATTCCCTTACTATCCTATATTATATTATCGAGGTGTTACCATGAACAATTCAAAAGATACAATTCTCGCCTTGCTAAAAGAGAAAATAAGTAGGCAACAATGGGAACACTGGTTTATCGATTTTACAGTAAAGAGAATAGAAGGAACCCACGTTGTATTCGAGGTGGGTAACTTGTTTATAAAGGGATACATCGAAAAAAAATTTGACAAGACACTGAAGAAAGTGGTGAATGAAGCTCTAGGAAGTGAAGCCTCATATGAAATTGTATACGCTCAGATCAACACTGAAGATAACTTTGAGAACAACAAACAAGATGAAGGAGCACTTGTTAGAAAGAGGCCTGTACTGATAACACCATTGAATCCAAGATACACCTTTGACAACTTCATAGTCGATGAATTCAATCAATTTGTATTCAATCTCCTTCTGGAAGCTGCAAAACGGTCAGCAACATACAACCCAATATTCATATACAGCGAAGCTGGAATGGGGAAGACCCACTTAGTGCAAGCCTATGGCAACTATCTGCTGTCGAACAACCCTGACCTCAGATTTGCTTATCTCACAAGTGAACAATTCTTGAATGAACTGGTAGCAAAATTGAAGAGTGGAAACGTGGAAGAATTCAGGGAGAAGTATAGGAAGAAAGTAGATATACTGGTCATAGATGACATACAATTCCTTGCTGGGAAAAAGGGAGTTCAAGTTGAGCTATTTCACACATTCAATACCCTCTACGAAGCAGGAAAACAAATAATAGTATGTTCCGATAGGTCACCTAAAGAGCTAAAAGACTTTCAGGAAAGAGTTATCTCAAGATTCCAGATGGGAGTCGTTGCACAAATAAAGACTCCATCAAAGGAAGCGATGTATAAAATTGCATGCAAGATAGTCGAAGAAGAAAAGGCAGATATATCCACTGAAATACTAGACTACGTATCTTCTCACATAAAGGGAAGCATAAGAATACTAAAAGGAGCAATCATAAAACTTATAGCTTATAAGAGCATGTACGATAACAACATTGATCTTTCAACAGTGCACCTTTTACTGAAAGATATTCTTCAAACTCAATCGGAAAATGATGATTCTGATATCATAAATGTAGTAGCCAAGCACTTTAAATGCTCTAGAGAAGAGATACTCTCGAATAAAAAGAATAAAGAACTCTCTTTAGCTAGGCAAGTGAGCATGTACTTGCTCAGCAAGAAATATGGATTATCGGCTAGAAAAATTGGAACGATCTTCGGGAAAAGCCATCCAACTGTTACCAATGCGATTAAAAAGATTGAAGAAGCAACGAAAAATGATGCACAACTGAAAATGATAATCGATAGCATAGAGAAAGATATGGAGAAAAAAGTAGGGAAAGCATATTCCTAGTTATAGAGTCATTGGATGCACAATTAAATGACCATATTGTTAATTGCAAAGTTGTGAACCTATGATATAATCGTATTTGACTTTTACCCACTTTAGAGATAGAGTGAAGGTTTGAGTATAATCGGAGGTAAGTAATTAAAGAATACTTCAGAATGTCCTTGAATCACCAAGAAAGGTTTCAAAGGTTTCTTAGAATCCAGAAAAGACAGATGAACGATAGGACTCAGTAAGCACTTTGAGACTTTGGCTGAAAAACATCATTAGATGATTTAGATGATATTGGGTGAAACAATTTTCTGCAACAGGAAGGGAAATGTCCCAGAAAAGGTAAGAAGAAAAAATTAAAATGCAGAATTTTGAATTTCTAAAGTAGGTATATTTGACTTTGTGAAGGAGGTGCTAAGGGATGAAAGTTAGAGTTGACGAATCAACCTGCATTGGCTGTGGAGTTTGCGAAAATCTCTGTCCAGATGTTTTCAAGCTTGGCGATGACATGAAAGCGGAAGTTCTTCAGCCAGAAACAGACTTAGAATGTGCAAAAGATTCTGCAGATAGCTGTCCAACAGCATCTATCATAATTGAAGAGTGAAAAAGAGAAGGAAGACCTTTGTTAACTGAAATCTGACTTTTTTTGGGGGCGCAAGCCCCATTTATTTTCGGAAAATGTTCCCATTTACACTACTTTGTACCAGCTTGTTCTTACCGTCTGAACGCTTGTTTTTTTGTCTGTTATGGAAATATGATTCTACTATACGGTAACAAGTAATACTTGTAAAGACTTGTCATGCTATAATATAATTTATAAGCTTGTTTTGCTCATGTTGTTTTTTCGTTCCTCGCTCATTACTTAATTAGCAAAAAAGAAAAGTACTGTATAAAGTACCAAAAAACAACTCAAACGTGGTAAAATAATGGTAAATTGTAGTAAAATATATGTACTAGATGTCAACTACCCACCGCCTAT
>DPIB01000217.1 GCA_003522805.1 Fervidobacterium sp.
GGATACGATGGTGCGGTTGTCACACATGGTACGGATACATTAGAAGAGACTGCATATTTTCTGGATTTAGTACTTAGAACAGAAAAACCGGTAGTTATAACTGCATCGATGAGAAACATAAGCGAATTAAGTACAGATGGTCCAAGGAATGTACTCTCTTCGGTTATGACCGCGGCTGCCGACAGTTCTTACGGAATGGGCGTTCTTGTCTGTCTAAACGACGAAATCCATGCTGCAAGAGAAGTTACGAAAACTTACACTAGCAACGTTGCGACATTTGACTCTCCAGGTTACGGTCCACTTGGCATAGTCGATGAAAATAGTGTCATTTACTTTAGAAAATCACTAACGCGGGAAAAAATCATGACAGACAAAATAGAAGAAAGAGTTGCCATCGTCAAAACATTCAGTGGAGACGACGGTAGCATATTGAAGGCTGTATTCAAAATGGGATACAAAGGAATTGTACTTGAGGGATTTGGAAGAGGCAATGTGCCTCCACAACTTGCACAAGTTGTTGAAGAGATAATCGATAGTGGTATTCCTGTTGTTGTAACATCTCGTTGTTTCAAAGGTCGTGTCTATCCCATATACGGTTACCTTGGTGGTGGAGCTGATCTAAGAAAGCGAGGTGCAATACTGAGTGAGCATCCACTTGCACAGAAGGCAAGAATAAAATTGATGGTAGTACTTGGTTTGACGAACAACTTAGAGGAAGTAAGAAAGTACTTTGAAAAGCACATTGGAGGTCTTGTGAATGAAGTTGAACACTAGACAACAAGCGATCTTGTTTGTCTTAATCTATGCTCTAATAATGTTCATAGCATTTTCCATTTACAAGACCTTACTGTACGTTTTTGTCTTTTCTCTTGTCTCCATTCTTATAGTTAACTTCCTTTTGAGAAATCTCTTGAAAATTAAAATACCGTATGCCTTAGCCATCATTCTATCTTTAGTCATCTATTTTTCTGTCCTTGTGTATGCATTTATCAATATCATTCCAGCAGTTACAAACCAACTGACTTCATTCTACGATTTCATGCAGCAGATGTTGGATTCAAAGCATTGGGAGGATTACCTATCCAGTAATCCTTCTTTATCGGAGGTTGTAAGCAATATCATAGAATGGGTGAAACCTAAAATTGGTGAACTGTTCAATAACTTGGTCATGTCATTTGCAAAAGGGCTACCCAATGCACTGGTGGTCATATTCTATAGTGTACTCTTTACCGTTTATGTAACCATATATACAAAATGGACAACAAGCTCTATGCCCGCTCTTTTTCCCAAGAGGGTAAGGATGATTATCCAGGATTTTCTCACCAAATTAGGTGTTGCGTTAGCTAGCTATGTTGATGTCATGCTGTTGGGCTCTATTATAGTAAGTTTATCTTTCTACGTTCTTTTCAGTTTTTACCTTCCAAATTATGCTATTTTACTAGCTTTTTGGGGATTTGTGACGAATTTCATACCAATCGTTGGTGTAGTTATAGAATGGATTCCAATACTGATAGTTACGCTTGGTCTTGGTTTGAAGAACTTCTTGATCGTTAATGGAATAGTTATGTCAATCCATTTAGGCGCGTTTCTTTTCTTCATTTTTGTAATGAAAAAAAAGGCAAACATAAATCCTGTTCTAATGCTAATTTTCATATTCATCATCGGACTTGCGTATGGAATGGTAGGAACGTTCTTCGCTGTTCCCGTCGCTATATTCTTTGTCACGTTATGGAATGAATTTATAAAAAGCGAACTTGATAATATCTCGTAAGTCGCAAACAAGCAGGAGGGATAAAGATGAGATGGAACCTAAGTAACATCTATACTTCTTTTGATTCTGATGATTTCAAGAATGATTTGCAGAGATTAGAGTCAGAACTGGGTCTTCTATTGAATTGGATGGATACGAATTTTGAAGACACAAGTGATGCTGTTGAGAAGATCGAGTATGTTGTAAATAAGCTAAACGAAACATCCCTACTTTCAGGAAGGCTATATTCGTATGCGAGTTTAACACTCAGTGCTAACGCGAACGACACTATTGCCGCAAAGTACGTGGATATCATTAGAAGTAAACTTGTTGCCTTGTCATTGGTCCGAACAAAGTTCAAGAAGTTTTTGAAAGAAGTGGACGTAGATTTCGACAGAGTAGATTCACAAGTCGTTCGTCTCCATAGTTTTCCATTGAGAGAATTCAGAATATTGGCCGAGCATATGCTTTCCGAAAAAGAAGAGAGGCTAATTAGTTTGATGAGACTTACCGGTGGGAATGCATGGAACTCGTTGTACGAAAAGACAACATCGAATCTAATTTGCGATGTTGAAATGCATGGTGAGGTAAAGAAATTACCACTCATGAGAGTCAGAAATATGGCGTACGATAAAGATGGAGAAGTGAGAAAAACAGCATATCATGCTGAATTGAAGGCATGTGAAAGTGTATCGGATGTCATTGCGCAATCTCTAAATAGTATAAAAGGTGAGTTCTTAACGGAAGTGAACCTACGCGGATACACCAGCCCACTCGAACCGATGCTCTTTGAAAACCGTATTAGCGAGGAGACGTTCCATGCAATGATGGATGCTGTAAAAGAGAGTATGCCAAAATTGCGGATGTACATGAAAAAGAAAGCTCAGATATTGGGTTACAACTCAGGCCTTCCTTGGTACGAGATGTTCGCACCGATTGGTGGATATGATCGACAATGGACCTTCGACGAGGCAAGGGCTTTCGTGGTAGAAAAGCTCTCAAACTTTTCGAAAGAATTAGGGCAATTCATAGACAATGCCTTTGAAAAGCAGTGGATAGATGCCGAGGTTAGGCAAGGAAAACGAGGAGGAGCATTTTGTTCATCTATAAAGGCGATAAAAGAATCACGAGTTCTCATGAGTTTCGACGGTACACTTGATAATGTACTCACCATCGCGCATGAACTTGGTCATGCGTTTCATAACTTCTGTTTGAAGGACGAAACTCCACTGAACAGTGCAACACCTGCAACATTGGCAGAAACAGCTTCCATTTTCAATGAGACATTATTGCTCAACAAGATCATATCTGAGGTTAGAACGGAAGACGAAAAACTAGCACTACTCGATAAACAACTTTCAGACTACGTGCAGTTGACAATCGACATATACAGTAGATTCTTGTTTGAAAGTAAAGTATTTGAGGAAAGGCAATCTGGACCACTGAGTGTTGAGGAGCTTAAGGAAATAATGTTAAATGCACAAAAGGAGACCTATGGTGATGGCTTAGATGAAAACTATCTTCATCCATACATGTGGGTTGTCAAGCCACACTACTATTCACCAACGTTCCATTTCTACAATTTTCCATACACATTTGGCATGCTCTTTGGACTTGGAGTTTATGCGGTGAAAGATGAGCCAGGATTTTATGAAAAGTACAAACAACTTCTTTCTTCTACCGGAAAAGGAACTGCAGAAGAAGTAGCAAGCAGTATCGGTATAGATATCACGAAGAAAGATTTCTGGAAATCTTCTTTAAGTATAGTTGAGAATGCCGCTGAACAATTCTTAAATGTGAAAGAATAAAAGACAGCGTGAAACACTGAAGATCGAGGAGGAAAGAAACTAATGGACAATCCATACGGTTACATAGAAAAAGAAGTATTCGACATGACTGAAGATGGCACATTAGTTCATCAATTTACGCTTGTAAATGCTAACGGATTGATGATGAAGGTGCTTACATATGGCGGTTTAATTAGAGAACTCTGGGTATCAAGCAAAGATGACAAATTCGTCGATATTGTTTTGGGATACGATACACTGAACGAGTATGAAAAAAATCCTGGTTTCTTAGGAATGATTATCGGTAGATGTGCAAACAGAATTGCTAATGGACAATTTGAGATCGATGGCATTAAATATCAACTAGCCATGAACGAAAAAGCGAGATTTAACGCACTTCACGGTGGCTACAAAGGATTTTTCAGAAAAGTTTGGAAAGGCAGTGGCTCAGTAACCCCAGAAGGCCCCCAGCTGACTTTGAAATATACAAGTCACGATGGTGATGAAGGCTATCCAGGTACGTTGGATACAACCGTTGTGTACACTCTTACCAACGATAATGAGCTCAGAATTGATTACATAGCTACAACGGACAAACCAACGATAGTGAATCTAACTCAGCATACGTACTTCAATCTCCGTGGTGAGGGAAAGATATATGAACACACGATAATCTTGAACGCAGATAAATACACACCAGTTGATGAGAATCTCATACCGACAGGTGAGTTATTACCAGTTGAAAATACACCATTTGATTTAAGAAAAGAGACCAAAATGGGTGAAGGCATTGAGAAGTTGAAAGATAGTGTGACGAAAGGTTACGACAACAATTTTGTGCTAAATTCAGATTTTGTTGCAAAAATCTACGAGCCTGATAAAGGTATCACAATGGAAGTCTACACAACACAACCGGGTGTGCAATTCTACACAGGAAACAATTTACCAGGATTTAAAGGGAAAAGGGGACAAGTATACGATCAACATGCCGGATTTTGCCTCGAGACTCAGCACTTCCCAGATTCACCAAACCATCCCAACTTTCCAAACATTATTCTGTGCCCCGGTGAAGTCTACAGACACTTGACAACATTCAAGTTTTTGAGAAAATGAGCTTGTACTTTTTTATGAAGGCATAAATGACATAACTATCACTTGTCTAGCTATTACCTTCCAAGAACAAGCGGTGACCTTGGTAAATCAAGGTCACCGCTTGCTTGTTTCGAACATCAGCTAATGTTACCCACTTTTTTGAAATAGTTCATCAAAATTTCAATTATCACTCTTGACAAAAGAGTGCTAATGAGATAAAATAGACTTGACAAAAAAGTTAAAGAGATAGAAGAAGGATAGAAGTTGGAGGTGGATGAGCATGGCAAAAAAAGAGTACATTGTAGGAATAGATCTTGGAACAACAAACTCTGTTATTGCATGGGTAAAACCTGATGGTTCGATCGAAGTCATACCAAATGCTGAAGGGAACAGGACAACACCATCTATAGTTTCTTTCACCAAATCTGGCGAAATCATCGTTGGTGAGCCTGCTAAACGGCAACTTGTATTAAACTCAGATAGAACTGTTAAATCCATAAAACGAAAGATGGGTTCAGACTACAGGGTGAGGATCGATGATAAAGAATACACTCCGCAGGAGATAAGCGCACTTATACTTAAGAAGCTCAAGAAAGATGCAGAAGAATACCTCGATGGTGAGATCAAGAAGGCAGTCATCACATGCCCTGCATATTTTAACGATTCGCAAAGGCAGGCAACAAAGGAAGCAGGTATCATAGCTGGCCTTGAGGTACTCAGAGTAATAAACGAGCCAACTGCTGCAGCACTCGCTTACGGATTAGACAAAATGGAAGGTGAAAAGAAGGTTCTAGTCTACGACCTTGGTGGTGGCACGTTTGACGTTTCCATACTTGAAATAGGCGGAGGAGTCATAAAAGTTATTTCCACAAGCGGTAACAATCATCTTGGTGGCGATGATTTTGACCAGAAGATTCTAGATTACTTAGCAGAAGAGTTTAAGAAACAGTATGGTGTTGATTTGAGAAGTGACAAGCAAGCACTACAGAGATTAAGAGATGCTGCAGAAAAGGCAAAGATCGAGCTTTCTTCGAAACTGGAAACAGACATAAGTCTACCTTACATTACTGCAACTGCTGAAGGTCCATTACATCTTGAAATGAAGCTCACAAGAGCAATGTTTGATTCACTTACAAGAGAACTAGTTGAAAAGACGAGAGAACCTATTGAAAGAGCTCTGAACGATGCGAAACTTATGCCTCAAGACATAGATGAAATCATACTTGTTGGTGGAATGACAAGGGTACCGATGGTACAGAAATTCATAAAGGATATATTTGGCAAGGATCCGAATAGGAGTGTTAACCCTGACGAAGCGGTTGCAATTGGTGCGGCAATTCAAGCTGGAATACTTGGTGGCACCGAAGGCGCAAAGGATAAAGATGTTGTACTAGTAGATGTTACGCCACTCACACTTGGTGTTGAGGTAAAAGGTGGATTACTTGAACCAGTTATCCAAAGAAATACGACGATTCCTACGAAGAAGAGCAAGGTCTTTACTACTGCTGAAGATGGTCAGACGAGTGTAGAAGTTAGGGTTTATCAAGGAGAAAGAGCAATGGCAAGAGACAATATCTTTTTGGGTAGTTTTGAGCTCGTCGGTATTCCACCCGCACCCAGAGGTGTACCGCAGATCGAAGTCACATTCGATATAGATAGTGATGGTATTGTGCATGTCTCGGCAAAAGACCTTGGAACTGGAAAAGAGCAATCGATGGTTGTCACAGGAAGACAACAACTTAGCAGTGATGATATAGAAAAGATGATCAAAGAAGCGCAGATGTACGAAGAGCAAGACAAACGAAGACGTGAGGAGATCGAACTCAAAAACAGAGCAGATGACACAGCTTATCATATTGAAAAGATACTAAATGAGAACGGCGATAAGATACCTGAAGATATCAAAAATAGGCTTGAAGAAATCATACGTGATCTTAGAGACGCTATAAACAAGGATGACATACCAAGAATAAAGATGCTGTTTGATGAGTTACAAAATGAAAGTATGAAGATTGGAGAATTTCTGTATAATCAGCAAGCTCAAGGTACACAGAGTTCGACAGGTTCGCAGGATTCTGAGTAATAATAGTTGGTAAAGTGGATAATAAAGACAGCGGGCTGAGACTAATTCAAAGCCTGCTGTCTTTCTTTTTTAATGAAATTATTTCATCACATCAGCTGATTTTGGATATCAACAAGGAACTTTACAATTTTTGCTAGGTACTGATCTTCTATTTGCTCAATTTCATCTTGTGAAGGCTGATATGCAATTGCCTTTATCAAATTTATCACCAAATCATCGTACGCTTCACAGTCGGCATAGAAAAAGTCGTCCATCGGTTGTTCTAAAAGTGCTATCAACCTTTTAGAAAAATCGAAGTGTAGTTCTTCGATCTCTCCACTTGTTTCCTCCAAGAAGTGGTCCACATCATATTCTCCGGAGAGTACATATTGGTAAAGTCTCAAAAACGTTGTCGTGCAGGCCAAAGATAAACCAGCACCCATCGTTGCGATAGTTATCAATGTTGCGTTCTTTTCCATCATGATTGGGTCCACTCCAGCTATGTACATACCAGAAAATATGAATGGAACGTATTCTGAGTTGGGAGAAAGATTATCGAACGATTCGACAGATATACCTGTGTTTTCGACAAATTTATCTATCAATACACCCCCATCACCATCCGTTGATTCAATGATTGTATCCAATTCATCTGCAAATGGAAAATCTATGCCCTCAAGTATTGCCTCTGCTTTCTTCATTTCATTTGGGTATTCATCTTCGAAATTCTTCTTCCCAACATAGAATTGTATCCTTTCAAAGTTTTCCGGGAAATCGTCTTTCACTCTCTCAAAAGTTTCGTAAGCCTCATCGTAAAGCCCTAGTCGACGTTGCATTATGCCCATTTCGTTGAGTACTTCTGGTGTTGGTACATCTTTTGATAACTCGTAGAGCACATTGTAAGCCTCGAAATGTTTCCCCAATCTTGTAAGCGTATGTGCAAGGTTGTACAACATCTCTGGCCTTTTTTCAATCTTCAAACCTTCCTTAAAAGTTGATTCGGCCTTTGCATATTGGTTTCTCAAATTGTAGACGACGCCAAGCCTTAAATACGCTTCTGGAAGAGGCTCGATTTGAAATCCTTCTTTCGACGTTGTTGTAAATCGTTGAATTACGGTTTTGTAAACTAATTCAGCATCATCAAGCTGTGATAATTCAACGTAGATATCTCCCACTCTTAATAACGGAAGGAGAAAGTCAGGTTCAAGCTGATATGCCTTCGTATATTCCTCAAGTGCTTCATCATAGTCTTGTTTTGAAAACAGCAAATTACCAAGTTCATAGTGTGCCAGTGGAAAATTCGGGTTCAACACCAAAGCTTGTTTGAACTCTATCTCGGCAATATCGTAATTCTCAAGACGTGTTTGAAGCAGTGCGTTGTAGAAGTGATATCTGTAGTCATACGATAATTCCTTTGCCTTTTGCAGATAAGTACCTGCACCATCATATTCTCTCGCATTCAGAAGTTGTTTGAATTTTTCGTAGTAAAAATATACCAGATACGAGAGCCAGTAATTATCTTTTTCCAATGAGTATTGTTCTTCCAAACCTCTCAATATGACATCCAAAGGGATGTTATTTTGATCTGTGATTAACATTAAATCTTCAGCAAGTACTGGCAACTTCAACGGTAAATTCAGTCTTTTTGCCACTTCCGGTTTCAGTGGAAGGTATACAATCGCTTTTATATTATTCACCTCCGATTTTTTCCACATACATTACGTTATTCCCAGCTTCCTATCCATCTAATCTAAAATATCTATCCAAGGCGTCCCAACTTCCTACCAGCGATGATGTGGAAATGGATGTGATCTACTTCCTGACCCGCGTCTCTACCATTGTTTTGTACGATTCTGTAACTTTCTATACCTTGTTCCTTCGTTATTTTCTTGACAACCTCAAACAATTTCCACATATTTTTTGAATCTTCAATGGTCAAATCTCCAACAGTGGGTACATGCTTTTTATAGATTGCAAGTAAATGTACCGGTGCAACTGGATTAATATCTTTTATGACTATGAAATCTTCGTCTTCGTATACCTTTTCGGATGGTATTTGGCCGTTTATTATCTTACAGAATATACAATCAGACATCTCACACACCTCCAGTATTCTGTATTGCCTATGTTGATCGATGGTTATCAAGATCATTATCGATTATTATTGCTGCTTCTCGATCTTAGATATCTGTGAACTCAGTGTATAGTACTTTGAATTAATTGATTTCAGCTTTTCGATGGTTGATTTGAATACGTATAGTATGGAATAATCCTCGACAGAGACAGAGGAAATGCGAGTATTTTTAACTTTAACAACAGCCCCTCGAGTCAGATTGAGGTTATCTATTGTGGAGGAAACGAAATTGGCTTCTGAAAGGTCTGATAGTATCGCACTGTTGAACTCTGAATTATATGTAATGATCTTTGACATGATATCTGCACTAAATTTAGGAGAACTGGTATTGTTTATAAATACCTGTCTGCAATTTTGAATATCTAAGCTCTCAATTTGAGAGTCTATGATGTAGACAGCATAGGCAAATGAGATCTTTACGTCTTTAGCATGGGTATTTCTGATTACCACGAAATTCGTCTGTGAAATGTTCATACTATTGACACTGGCACTGTTTAAAAATATCAAGGACCCGCCATTGCCATTTATCTTGGTCTCAAGTGCGGTACCTTCAAGATATGCAATTCCATTTTCGGAAACTGTAATAGAACCAGGACCAAAAAAGTTAGTCGAGCCAGTTGAAAAGAACAATCCTTTCACATTCAGATCAGAATTGAGTGCATTGATAACAGTTACTCCCTCTTCAAGTATGAGAGCACTATTGGTTGGTAACAGAACACGTCCCATAATTCTGTATGGTGATTTTGAAGATAGCAAGAATTTCTTACCAGATATGTTATTTATAGGAGTGTATGAATCTAGAATATCAAGTTTTTCAAGCAATGGAGGGACACATATCACGTCAGATACATTTCCAAATTCATCGGAAAGTACTGATAAATGTAAAGCCTCTGAGAGTTTTATTTCTGTACCTTTGGACAAACTTTTCATAGATCTTTTCATTGGATCATAAAATAGGGCTGTACTATCCAATACAAATGTGTACGACTCAACTGATGAATTTAGCCTCAATTCAAGTGGGCTTGTGTCCACAGTCACATTATACATTTGACCATCTACATCGATCTTTCTAAATCCATCTTCCAAGAGCATTCCATCTATAAACGTGAATGGGAAAGTCTTGCCATCTACTTTTATGGGTTTCCCAATTTCTATTTTTCCGATACCCAAGTTGTTCGGAATCTTGGGTACAGCAGTTTCATTAATAGTAATCTCGGCAGCAAAGGCCACCGAGTTAGTTGATATCAAATAAATCATCGTTGTCAACAGTACAATCAAAGTCAAGAATGTGGTTATTAAAGTCTTAAAAGATGTCCTAAAAAAGCTATCAATATATTTTCTGCAGGAAATCACTTTCGCTCCCCTCTCAATACACCACTACATCTTGGACATGTCTCGGGATGTTCTTTATCCTTTCCTGTATCGATGTGATACTTCCAACAGCGTTGACATTTTTCACCCTCAGCATGCCTGACAAGGACATTTACGAATTGTCCTACAAAACTGTTCTTTGTTTCATCAACTAACGTTACCTTTGAAACTATAAAGAACTCTTCTAATTCACTTTCGTATTTTCTCAGAAGATCACTGATTTCTTGGTTTTTAGCTTCGATCATGATGTGGGAATCTAACGAATGACCGATCTCTCCAAGCGCACGTGCATTCTCGAGAGCTTTTAGTACATCATCTCTCACTAACAGTAGTTGTTCAAACTCTTCGAGCAACTTTTCGTCAACAAATTCCTTCCTGACTTCTGGCCAGTATTCAAGATGCACACTTTCATACTTTCTTAGCGGACTTTCCAAGTAAGCTTCTTCTGCGGTAAATGGCATAATCGGGGCAAGTATTTTAACCAATGCTTCAAGTATGTAGTACAAGGCAGTCTGAGCGGACCTCCGATATACAGAATCTTTTGCCTCAA
>DPIB01000172.1 GCA_003522805.1 Fervidobacterium sp.
ACTTTACCTGCTTTTCCTGCCACTATAGTGGCTTCTGGTGGGACAATTATATCATAGTTTGTCCTTATTCTCGGTTCCTTGAAATAGAAGAACCTGTAGTTTGATAACCCAGGTTTTAACTCTTTGCTGAAATATGTGTTCTCCTTATCTTTTATAGTAATCCATGAGCTTTCGTTACCTGCGACGAAAATCATGAAATAACCTGTAGTTGGATCATCTGATACATTTGCAAGAATCTTCTCAAAATCATACCCAAATTCTTTCAGATAATTCACGGCAGAAATATACTTATCTACAAGGGAATTTGGTCCTACGAGGTCTTTCATATTTTCTAGCTCGCTATTTACTTCAGAAACTTTTGAATCGACATATTTCTTCATCTCATCATACTTTGCTAGGATTTCTCGATACCTGATGAAATTTCCTATCGATAAGATAACCGATACGATTACCACAACGAAGAACAGTATGCTAAAGAACGATGAAATATCACGAGTTTTGCGCTTTTTTGTAACGGCCATAGCCTTCTCACCCCACAGGTCGTGCTATCTTAGAAATCGCCCTTGCTTTCACTAGTAACCCTACAAGCATCGAAAATACCAAAGTTGACGTACCACCATAACTCATAAACGGAAGAGGGATACCAGTGACTGGAAGAATACCCAAGTTCATACCAATGTTTTCAAAAACATGAAAAGCAAAGACACAATTTGCACCAGTGACGACGTATCTCCAGTATTCGTCTTTGTACTTCTCTATCTTAATCATAGATAATAGTATTATTGTACCATAGAGTCCTACTAAAATCAAAGAGCCGACTAACCCGAACTGTTCTGCATACGCTGAAAAAATGAAATCTGTATACTGCATAGGTACCATGTGCATATTTGTAGCAATACCAAGATTGTATCCAGTACCGAATATACCACCGTTTGCAATTGCTACCTGCGACATGATTGTATTATAGGCACCATACTGAAAATGTTCCTGTGGGTTAAAAAGTGCCAATATCCTTGCTCGCTGGTAATCTTTCAGAACAGTGTAAAACAATATTGGAGCTGATATCACACCTATGATCAATATGGCAAGTATGTATTTTCTATTTATGTTACTAGACATCATCATTACAAACCAGAGAAAAAGTATCAGTACTGTCATTCCCAAGTCCGGTTCGAGAAAAACTAATACAACTGGTAGGACGACAAAAAGCGAGTATAAGAATTTCTTACCCTGTGGGGCATGTGAAAGGACCTCGGAAAGGAGAAGGATGATTGATATTTTAAATAGTTCCGATGGTTGGAGGTCAAAAGGCCCGATGTCTATCCATCTTCGGGCGCCGTAAACGATCTTCCCGATAAGTAGAACGAGAACTAATAAAGCAACTGAGAGTACATAGAAATATTTCCCATACTTCTTAATACGTACTTCCTTCTCAAAGATTATATAGAGCATTATTCCAAGAGAAACTAAGTCCCATATGATCTGTTTTGTAAATCTTCCTTGTTGTTCTGTACCCCATACAACACTTCTTAGCGTGACAAGTCCTAGTATCATAAGGGTAATTGTTACTGCTATCAGTACATAATCGCCTATGGAAAATTCATTTTCTCTCAACCTCTTGAATTTGTATTCCATCTAGTTGTTTCACGCTCCACTCTATTTTACTTGTCTTACTTGTTTTGATTATACAGCTTTTTGACACTGCATCTGCAAATCTATAGACTATTCTCTGTTATTAATTATTATACAGAAAATCCCCGCAGTTGAACAGCGGGGATTTTCATGGTTGGGTATATTTCTACGATGATACTACTTAGGTATCTACTGTTTGCTATCGCTATCCATCATATCTGAATGAAAAGACAGATCTTACGTTGTTGTAGTAGTAGAAGATTCCAACATAGTCTCCCTTCTTGATGTTTCCTACAACCGAATTCCAAGAGTTGACATCTTTGATATCATATGCAAATCCATTGACAGATATTCTCCATATTAGCATGCCAACTTTTATGTATGTGTTCGTTGATTCCTTGACTATAACACCTTCAAGATTCGTAGGTATTTTGAACTTGTTTCTATCATCTGCTGTTACGTTAGCAACTTTAATACCATAGAATTCTTTGGCTGTACCGTTAGTGGGAGATGTTGTCTCGCTTGGAAGTGTACCCAAAGTTACATCCAAGACCATTTCTTTCCCGTTTCTATTTATTGTGACCTTTACCTTAGTTCCAGGCGTGTAGTTCCTTACCAACGATGTCAATTCTGCTGACTCTTCAACATATACGCCATTCAGTTTTATGATGACATCTCCCTCTTTTATTCCAGCCTTTTCTGCCGGGGAACCCTTTTCAACTTGGGCAACATATACACCCTTTGTTGTTTTCAGCCCAAGGCTTTTGGCGAGTGACTCTGTTACAGTCTGTGCATAAACACCAAGATATGCCTTTTCAACCTTTCCTGTTGCTATTATCTGGTTTATGAATCTCTTAGCCGTATTGATAGGAATCGCAAATCCAATATTTGAAGCCTGAGTTGGATTAATTATCGCCGTGTTTATTCCGATTACTTGACCGTGTATGTTGAGCAAAGGACCACCACTGTTACCAGGGTTAATTGCCGCATCTGTTTGAATCAGATTTGTGTAGTATCCACTGCCATCGGGTTTTGGTATCTTCCTACCAGTTGCTGAGATGACTCCAACTGTGACAGTGTGTTGAAATCCAAGCGGGTTGCCAATTGCGATTGCCCATTCTCCTATCTCTAGCTTGTCTGAATCACCGAACTCTATGACTGGAAGTTCCTTCGTTGGTTTGATCTTTATGACGGCTAAGTCAAGTTCTTCATCACCACCTACATATTGAGCGTCATATGTTTCACCACTCAATAGCGTAACTGTAATCTTCTTCGCTCCTTGAACAACGTGGTAGTTTGTGACGATGTACCCTTCTTTGCTTATTATGAAGCCTGAACCGACACTATCACTTTCCTCATACTGCTTTGGTATATCTCCAAAGAACTGCTTGTAGAACTCACGGATGAATGGATCGATATAAACCTGAGTCTGAACTACCACGTCTATCTTAACAACAGCCGGAGCAGCAACTTTAACAACGTTTACTATGGGACTCTTGTAGTCAGCATTTACTTGGGCAATCGACAAAACAGACACAAGCAAAAGCACGCTGAACAATATCTTCTTAACGTTTTTCATACTTGCTACCTCCTCTTTGCTATGATTTTTTCAGTTTTCTCTAACTCTAGATTTATAGCTCTGAGAGTCTCTATGAGCTTTCAGAGATATTATATCATCGGTTAGCTTAAAACATTCTTAAAAATAAATTTCCTGTTCATGCTTCTTAAGCGTGCGAATGAGGCCTTAAATAAGGGGAAAAAACGAGCCGGATTTGTAGCGATTAAATTAGTACCAAGTGCAATGGTATTCCGAAAGTAAGTAAAGATTTCTATCAATATCATTCTATTTCTATAATTTTCTATGCAAGTTGCATGCCTTGTTGTATTTACTTTTATGAAGAAAAATGATAGAATGTAAATACCAAGTTACAAAAAAGGGAGGTGCTGTTAATGATTATAAGGCTTATCTTGGACCTAGAGGACCATTTTACAATGAATATCAATGATGAGATGCCTATTCTAGTCATTTTACGTGATCTTTTGTATTCAGGTGATTGGCGCAATATGAAAAAGGATTTCGAGAATATCTCTGAACTGTACGAGCAAATTGAAATGCTTGAGGAGATCGAGCAAAAGATAGCACCACTAAGCGAGGTAATTTATGAACCAATAGTGTGGACAGAAGTCGTTGAATTTCTTGAGAAGTATGGACTTGATCCAGAAAACATGTCACATGTAACTTCCGATGGATTATACGAACTGGCGATAGAGTACGCAGATAAGAATCAGACGGATATTGCAAAAGATATATTGAAGTATGCCACTAAGGTAGACAAGAATTATGCCCCAGCTTACGAATTGTACGGCTCACTTCTACTTGAAGAAGGTGATGTCGAAGGGGCTATCAAGTATCTCAATAGATCAATTGAAATCGATCCATGGCTTGTTCAATCTTATTCTATGCTAGGTGAAGCGTACTACAACATGGGAAAATATGAAGAAGCGATAGAATACTGGGAAAAGGAGATAACAATTTCACCAAGCAACACGTTTACTTATTTTATGTTAGCTGATGCCTATACAAAGATCGGTGACATTGAAAAGGCTGTAGAAGTGCTTGAAAAATTTAGGCTAAACAGTGAAAACAGCATAATCGCACTTTTTGAGCTTGCGGAACTTTACGGAAAACTTGGCAATGAAGCCAAGGCTAAAGAATACGAGAGCTTGCTTATGGAAGTCGATCCTCAGAAAGATCCAAATGGTGTTGAAATATGGGCAAAGGTTCATCTCAGAAAAGGTAATTATGAAAAAGTCATATCGACAGTAGAAAATATCCTCAACTCTAATTCGGAGGCAAAACATTTGACACTCGTGCTTGCCGTAGCATATGCTAAGACCAATCAAATGGAAAAAGCGAGAAAGGTAATTGAAGAACTTAAAGAAGATAATTTTTGGTATCTATATGGTAAGAAGGAGTTTTTTGATGAATTACTTACCCAGGATGAGAAGGAATTATGTGGAATAAATTAATATACTTGTTTTGGTTTGTTATCGGGACAATATTTGGAAGCTTTGCGAACGTACTGATATATCGTCCTGCAGCGGGGCTCAAACTAACGGAGCCCCGTTTCTCGCTCTGCCCAAACTGTGGTGCTCAGATCCGGTGGTATGATAATATCCCCATTATCAGTTATTTGTTACTAAAAGGGCGATGTCGAGATTGCGGTGTACGTATAAGTCTAAGATATCCGATAGTTGAACTCACCTATGGGCTTTCGTTTTTGTTGAATCATATAGTGTTTCCTCTAGATTTGGCTATAGTCTTGGATATCATTTTTACTGTCTCGGTTCCTGCTTTCCTCATTGATTTACGTATGATGATGCTTCCAGATTACGCTTGGATTTTCACTCTAGGTGCTAGTATATACGCTAGCGTTTTCTATTTTAAAAGTTATATTCTACTAGATATCATTGGTGCAGCAATTTCATTGCTTGTCTTAATGCTTTTGAGGGTGCGGTATAAGGATGGGATGGGCGTAGGAGACTTTTTTTTGCTTCCTACGTTTTCTTATGCATGTGGTCTTGTTTATATGCCTTTCTTGATGTTGTTTGCCTCAGTTTTAGGTATCGTTTTTTCTATGGTGAAAAAGAGCAGGATCATTCCCTTCGGGCCATGCATCATTTCGGTAGGGTATATATTAGTATTCTTACGATATCTGACAAGGTAGAGTCAGAGTAAATAGGGATAAGTTAAGAAATATTATAGCCATATTGTTATGGAAATAACATGTGCTATAATATAGACGTCAGGATAGTTATACCTAGATATTTGGGAAAGCGATGAGTTAGAAAAATAGCCAACTGATCATATCTAGTCGCCAGTTGCTATGTAGTGATATCACTTGACAAATTGAGATATATAGGAAGGACATGCAAAAGAGTCAACTACCCACGGCC
>DPIB01000030.1 GCA_003522805.1 Fervidobacterium sp.
ATCTACGCAAGGTAGGAAATTTGAAGGCAATCTTTCTTTCATGTATTAAGGTAAAGGTATTCCTATCAAGGATATGTTGAAAATCAACTAAAATACTCAACCTACGATTCACGTTAGTTATATATGATTTCTGAGTCTTCTGTTTTTAAAACGCGATTCCAAACTTCACTTGTAACTCGTTTTACTTAACTATTCCGATATAAGGATAAACGTTTCATACCTTAATTCATAAGATTGCTCTTGCTCCAAACTGTAACTACACCAATCCTTATCTAAGTCGATTAGCAGCTTTATCAGAACACTCACTTCCTACTAACATTTTGTAAAGATGTTTTATATCTTCAAAAACGTAGTTGGGCACAAATTTAGAATTACTCAAGTGCTCTCTTTTCGTTTCACCTGTCAGTACGACTGCAGTTGTCACACCTGCATTAATGCCGCAAGCTATGTCCGTATAAAGCCTGTCACCTATTACGATCGTTTCATCCTTGTTGTATCCGGTAGCAGATACCACTAAGTCCACCATGGTTTTACTAGGCTTACCAACATAGAACGGTGTTCTTCCTGTCGTTATTCGAAGTACCTCACATATGGAACCACAATCTGGTACGAATCCAAAAGAACTTGGACAAACCAAATCCGGGTTTGTTGCAATGAAATCTACTCCTTTAAATAACAATCTGCAACCATCAACCAATTTTGAATAGGTCAATTCTGTATCGAATCCAACAACCAAACAATCAACGTCTTCACTATACTCATCTGTAACATTGATACCTCTCTGAATCAACTCATTCTTAAAAGACTCCGTTCCTATTACATAAATCTTGTTCCACTTAGAGTTCTCGGTTAAATAAAGACTTGTTGCCTGAGAAGACGTAAAAAAATTGCTTTCATCAACATCAATTCTTAATGACTTCAATTTTTTAACATAGTCCTTAACACTCTTGGAAGAATTATTCGTCAGGAATACATATTTCCCACCAATTTCTCTTATGTAATTTAGAAAATCTATACTGCATTCGAAAAATATATCATCCAAATAGATTGTACCATCCATGTCTAATAGGAACAATCTTTTCTTCTTTAGATACTCATATTTCGAATCTTCGTATGTTTCTCCATTCATTTAAAAATCTCCTCCGCAAATTTGAGGTCCTCATAATTATCAATTTCAACCCACCTGCCCTTTAAAGGACATGGTTCAAATTTTACCTTGGATAGTATTTCATTCAGAGCTACTTCCGTCCACTCATTTAATCTTCCATGCACCTCTACAATCTCACGAATTCTTTCAAAAAACGATTTTGACGCCTCAGCAGAAAATTTATATACATCAATTGACACTCCATAAGCAAGAATTTCTGGAATTTTCTTGCTTATTTCAACTATCCTGTTTGTATTATCTACTCTAACTTTCATACTCTCATCGTTATAAACTCCTTTTTCAACAACTATAGAGTTGAGATACATAGGTTTCAGTAACTCTGATATTACTGATTCATCAAAGAAAACGTCCCCATTCATCAGTATGAATTCATTACCATAAAGCACATCTCTCGTTAAGTATGCAGAATACATATTGTTGGTCTCACCGTAATTAGCGTTCAAAACTATATTTACAAATGGGTAGCTCCCTTTTAGCACACTCTCTAGGATATCAGACTTATAGCCTGACACAATATATATTTCTCTAATGCCGTTATCTACAAGATTCTCAATTTGCTTAGCAATTATTGGTACTCCGTTAACCGGTACCAAACATTTTGGAATCTTGTCTGTTAGCGGTCTTAATCTTGTTCCCATGCCTGCTGCTAATATTAGAGCCTTCATTTGAGCACCTCCGAGATTTTGTAGTAAGTTTCTTCCAGGTAACTTGTTGATAAATCTACAATATCAAGAATCGTAAACCTTTCAGGTCTGGTTGACTTAGCTTTCATCCAAGCTCCTACAAAGGTATCCTTGTCAATGCCGCTCTTCTCTGGTGACACGTTTACGTGGTATTTTTTCAAGCAGTCAACAATCACGGAATAATCTCTATGTTGGAAAATGCAACTACCTAGCGTACCAAGCGCAACTTTTAGTCCATGTGGAATGTGTACATCATAAAATTGATCCAGTGCGTGGTTAAATAAGTGTTCCGAACCACTACAAGGGCTACTTGTACCTGATATATCCATAGCTAGACCGCTTAGTACAAGTGCTTGTGCTAGTTGTCTTATGAAATCGTCACTTTGTATATCTTGCTCTCTGCCGTATAGTATCAGATTAAGAGCTGTTTCAGAAAGCAAGTAAGCGAAATCATCAAATTTTGCTCTCCCGTTTTTAAAAGAGAGTTCCCAGTCGTAAAGTGCAGTAAAATTAGATAACACATCTCCAATGCCAGCCTTAAGTAAGTCGATCGGAGCATTTTTTATGACGTTAATATCTATTACAATTCCGTCAGGTATCTTACACCCAAAACTCTTAACCCTTCCTCCACCTATTTTCAGAACAGCAATGGGGGAAGCAATTCCATCATTGCTTAAAACCGTTGGAATACTTATGTATCTCTTCTTGCTAACATATGCTGCGTACTTAGTAGTATCTAAGACCTTCCCACCACCAATTCCGATAACCAACTCATAATCTTCAACAGAAATTTTCCTGGCAGCCTCTAGAGCGTTTTCGTACGTTGAATCTTCAACGTAAAAGACATACAAATCATTGAAGGTAGATTTCATGGTATCTATAATCCGAGGAAAACGTCTTGTTATCCCATTAGAAGTAAGGATGATAGTTTTCATTCTTGTTACGTTCTCAATCCTCGCAATGAGATGGTCTGTCAGGTCTTCAATCACGTTCTGTTTAATTGTCAAAAACATAGGAAGACTTAATGCTTTCATAGTATCCTCCTGAATATTATTAAAGTAGACTAAACCCTGTTTATGAAAAATCGCCTAAAAGCGCAATAACGTAGATAAAGGTGTATAGTAACGTTAGAACACGTATATTATAATATCGTCACTCAACTTTTTAAAGTCAATCACTTTTGATTGCTTTTCCTCTTCAAACTCTTGAATTAATCGCTCCCTGATCCACGGCGAATCTTGTAATATGCTTTCTTAATAGTAGACAAAACAAACAGCTTATCTTCTCGCTCTCGAGAAAGTAAGAACATAAAAAATATGCCAACCGACGTTATCAGGACATTCATTACCAACCATATGAAGTGATTTGAAAATGTAGATATTAGTTTGTAAAACGTCAAGAGAGTTATAGTCCAGAAGAATATGTATAATAGGTCCTTGGCTGTATATGGAAATATCTTATGCAAGGTTCCAACCTCTATAAACTTAAGGAGGTTAACAACTACGGTTGAAACAGCTATTGAAACAGCTATTCCCCATTCATATTTTGGCCCCAACAATACCCCCAGCGCTACTCCTGAAACCATCCCAGCAAATCCGTTGAGAATTTCATATCCCTGTTTGTCTGACATATTCAAGAGCGTTCCATTAGGCCCAACAAACGAATTAAAAAACGAGGATAATAGCAAAACCGACACAATAAAAGTTCCATCTTCATAGTGCCTTCCAAGTAGACCTAGCAATGGCTTCACATTCACAACTATGAAGAGGACAATTGGGAGCATAACGTAAGTGTTGTATCTTGACACCCTTTTAAAGAGCTGATCTAAAGAAGCAATGTCTCTTTTCTTCCAATATGCTGCGAACTCGGGCATTGCCATCTTGGCAAGTACATTTCCTAGCATTGTTCCTATTGCTCCAAGGGACAAACCAAGTGAAAGAAAGGCTACAACTTCTGTCGAGACATATAACCCTTGCAAATATTTTGACAAACTACCGTACAGAGAGTAAACCACGTTCAATAAATAAAATTCCCACGAATTCTTCAACAGATGGCCAAGGTCTTTCCACGTCACCTTTATCGGAACGATATTTTTAATGAACATCAGGAAGATTAACACATATGTAAGAATCAGCGATAAAAGGTATGAAACGTAACTCCCTACTATGACGTATAGTGCAAAGAACAGACTAAGTTTTAGAAGCCCCGTCAAAAAATTATTCAGGAAAGCATCCTTATGTTGTTTCCTTATACCTATCAAAAAACTCGATAATAGTGCCGTAATTTGTGTAAAGTACATCAAAAGAACTGCAAAAGTAATGTTGAGACCATTTACCATGCCAACTTTTGACAAGTTGATTTGAAGAATGTAGAAAACAATTGGAAAAGATATAATGTCCAGTAATAAATATGAATAAAAAAATTTTGAAAAGATGCGATTTTCATTCTCAGTGCTACTCGCTGATTCTTTGACTATGAGCAAAGTAAACCCAAAGTTCAAGATGACATTGT